>UQZF01000017.1 GCA_900545455.1 uncultured Eubacteriales bacterium | reverse complement strand
ATTTCTCGGTGTCCTTCTTGGTGTTTTCAAGTTCACCCGCTCCCGCATCTTTCTTACTTTCGATGTCTTCAAGGTTATCGGCATTGCTGATTTCATCTTTTGCCTTATTCATGGCTTCATCAATCTTTTTCTTTGCCTCTTCCTTCTCCTCGTCGGTTAAACCATCCATCGCATCAATCTGCTTCTTTGCATCGTTGGCATTGTTTTCAACATCCCGCAAAGCGTCATTCTTGGCACTGTCAATCGTTACAGATGTCTTTCCCGGTTCGCCGCGCTTTCCGTCAGCACCAACGCCTCCCTTGCCTCCGCTTACCTTGATACCGTCGTCGATATTGATATTACTGCCATTGCTTGAAGGTGCATAAATTCCGTTTCCACCATTGCCGCCTGTTTCACCATCAGTTCCCTGACCGCCTCGTATCTGTCCCTTCTTGCCACCTGTACTTGAATCTGTTACTTTGAGTGAACTGTCACTTCCGACAACTTCAATTGTATTTCCGCCCTTAGGACCTGTTATAATGTGCCCGTTAAGGTCAATCGTCACATCTCCGTCAACGGCGAGCGGTTCATCAAGTGTAATATCTTTCTTAAACTTAAGCGTATTGCTGTCTTCATCGTAATCCACATAAGTCTGATTGAAAGTTATCTTTGCCGTAAGCTTAGGCTCTGTATTATCAACATACTTCATATTAAGATATGTTATCGATAATATATTAGGGAGTTTCACCGTTCCATCTTCATTGGCATATTCCCTGTCAGCGATTGCAAAGCTTGCAAAACGCATACGGTAAAACATGCCTTTCCCTGTAATGCCTTCATACTTCCACAGACTCACAGGCTCAGAATGTGAATTTTCACCCGTCAGAGCAAACTGTTTCGCAAGATATGGGATTTTCTTCCACTCCTTGTCCGCATTTGAATAAAACTGCAGATATACGTCTGATTTGGTACTTTCTATTCCCGAATACCATGATGGAATTCTGCTTATATCAATGTTCACTGAGGATTTAAATTTCTCAGGATTATATAAATTAGATATTTTTACGGCTTTATTCACATCCGCTTTGATTGCAGAGCCATCACCTGAAACATTTCCGTCTCCGGAAACCTCAATATCATACTGTGATATTCCATCGGTCTCAAGCTTATACTCGTAAACCGTCACATTGTCATCAGCAGTGATTTCCAAACCGCCGATTATAATTCCGCCGGCTGCAATTGTAAAAGAATCCCTGCATGCCGTAATGCTTCCATCATACTGCTTCCAGGCACTCTCGCCGGATTTTCTCCATAACAGGCGCACTTTATCAACAGAAGGATAGCTGTCCTCCGATGCTGCATCATAGCTATAACTTCCATCATCATTTACAACATAATATCTGAAGCTGTTCTCTATTTCGAGATTCATCATCTCCTTGAACACAGCTGTTATCACAAGTTCATTTACATCCGGAACTGCTATGCTGTTTCCGGCTTTATAGTATTTTCCCGTTCCATCATTCAACTGCCAGCCTGCAAATGTAAGTCCTGCCTTATACGGCTTAGCTGAAGGAAGCGTAAAACTGTCTCCCACAGGTACATAGCTTACCTCAAGCTCCGTATTTCCGTTGACTGTACTTCCGTTCAAATCATAGCTGACCTTAACTCCATCACCTATCACGAATGTTCTTGTGACGCTTTCACTCTGTGCACTGTCCTTCTTACCGCTCCTGCTTGCCTTTGCAGTCATCGAGACAGTATAGCTGCCTTCTGCATACCCTGAAATATCAAGATTTTTCTGCTCTCCTGCATTGATCGTGAATGTTGCAACTGTCGTCCCCTTGGAGTTCTTAACATAATATGTGGCGGTAACCTCCGAACCATCCGATGACATGGAATTGTCTGTTACGACAAGTTCCGTATCACGGTTTATCATAAGACTTGTCTTATCAAGTATAAAGCTTCCGTAAGGAACAGTACATGCATTCTGCTTTACCGAGAACTGCTGCATATATGTGCTGACAGCACCATCGCTGTCCGTCACAATCTGTCTGATTATATATGCCGTGTCATACTCATAGCTGAACTCTCCGTCTGTTACCTTTACATTTGAATTATCAGATACCTTCTTGACAACAAACTCATCGGTAAATCCAGGTGCATCATCATCGGCGTTACTTATAATCTGTGCCTTCATTCCATCGGTTGTGACAGTGAAGCCGCTTACAGGTTCACGATTAATACGAATCTGAAGGTATACTCGTGCATTGTCATTGAGCGAACCGTCAGAATTATAACACTCATTATTGCGGTATACCTGATAGTATCCGGTTCCTTCATTTATAAGCAGCTTCTCCGAAAGATTTCCCGCCTCGAGCACATCCTTGTCCGATGCTGCACTGACACTTCCGTCACTGTTCAATGTATCAAATCCAAGCTTTGATTTTGTGATTGTCCATCCGCCATCCTTAAGTGAAGTTCCATCAAGTCCGTTAATATGCCAGTCATCATCTGCAAGTACAGTATATCTGCTCAAGTTCTCAGCATTGCTGACCGTGCTCTGCTTTCCCTCCATGAACTTCACATTTGACAAAATATAATCCGATATTGCCTTAATCTGCTTGTCATAGGTACTTGTAGCTGATGCACTGCTGTTGACAATGCATCCCGTTCCGGTCTTTTCAATGAACTGTTTTGAATCTTCAGCATTATACACTCCACACCATCCGATGTAAGTAACATTCTCCTCTATAAGACGGTTGATTATCTCCGCTGTCGAATACTCATCACTGAAATCCTTAACCTGTGACTCATCAAGATTTACAAGGTAAGAATAATAGTCATCTCTCCATTCAGGATTACGGATTATCTCTGTAAGTGACTTAACCACATCCATGTCAAGTGACACATTCGACATGGTAAATCTTGTAAGCTTTTCACAGCCATGTGGTCTGTAACTTGCGATAGGACCGAAGCCGCCTCTGAATACACCGCTATCAAACTTAGCTGTTATATTAACCTTATTGACACCATTTCCCTGTCCGTCGGCATTCCATTTTACAATATAATTATCTCTTGACGCATTATTCTCCGTCATGTCTATTTTCTGCGCTGCTGTACTGCTGCCTTCGCTGTACCACATCTGAATGTAGGTTGGAAGAACCTTGATATGCACTTTACGATACTTATAATCACCATATCCTGTATTTGCCTGGGCTATCAGCTTGATTGTGCCATAGTTAGAAGGAGAATAACTCTGTCCCACACCTGTTATTTTATCAAAAGTGAAGCTCTCATCAAATCCCTGCTGCATAGCATAGGTATTGATATTGGTGAGTTCAAATATCTTGATTGATGAACCCTTTCCATTACTTCCATACTGGAAATATACCAGATATCCGTTCAGTTTTTCCGCATTACTGTATGATGCGGAATATTTTCCCGTAACGGAAGCGTTCACAAGAAATCCGGCTCCGTCAAAGGCATCGTATGCCTCTCCCTCCGTGATATCGAACTCAACCTCCTTTCTGGTGGTCTGCTCATTTGCATAGAGATAAAAATCTTTGTATGCAGACGAACCATATCCGTAAAAATCAAGGGTCGCACCATTGTTGCTCTCTACTATATGATTAACATTCGAATTATAGGCATTGTCTGTCTGTGCTGCCAATGCATTGACATTTATAAAATGCTTGTTGGTTCCCGTGCTTGTTGAACCATTGGTATGGTCATACTTATTCCATGTAAAGCTGTTGGTACTTGCAGCCGAGCTTGATGATACGGCACTTATGAGAATATTATCCTCGCTGATTCCACCCTCTATCAACCTCTTCTTTAAATCCTGCTCAAATGTAGAATAATCTACCGATGTACTTCCCACGGCCAAATTCACCTGAACCTTCTGCTCAGATGAAACCGTAACCTTAACTTCGGTCTTATCTTTAAGTACATTTGAAAAAGCTGCTTTATCTATATTTGTAGTGTTTCCTGAGTACACTTTCTGATATCCGTCATCTGTATAAGCTGTGATTCTGACATAATAATATGTACCGCTGTCAAGCCCGGTAAGCGTGTATGACATAATTGCAGCGTTATCAATTTCTATATCCTGATATACTCCGTCCTCAAAGGTTCCGTCCTTTGAAACCTGAATCACATAACCTGTAGCATTATCACCAACAGCATCCGTGTTATAATTCACGGTCATCTCCGTAACGCCTATGTTGTCAAGAGATACCGCCTCAACCATGCCGGGTGCGTTAAGCTTCCATACGGCATAAAGTACCGTATCACCTTCAAGTATCAATTCCTGTCCTGCTACATAATCCGTTTCTACGGTTTTTACCGGATTCCTGCTCCAGCCGATGAATGTGTACCCCGGACGTGTGTAATCCGGTATTTCTGCTGTTGTTGTTACAGTTCCCGCAGGTGCAGAAAAGCTCTCAGGCATGATTCCGGTGCCTTTACCATTATCATTCATATCGTATAAAAGCACTGAATAAGCCTTCCACTGCGCATACAGCTCGGTATTGCCACTTATAGAAAATATCTCACCCGGAAGGTATGTCACACCACTTCCATCCTCACTGGTATTCCAGCCTGCAAATACTCTTTTATTTTCCCTATCATCTTCAACAAGCGGAGAAAGAACCTCATAACCAATTCCTGCGGCATAGCCTGTATTATCAGCACCTTCATCAATTCCTTCATTTGTTCCATCAGGAAGTCCGGCTACACCGTCCATATTGTATACAACAATGTAGTTCTGATTAAATTTTGCAACCACATTGAGTGATTTTGTTGCCGGATTAAGTACAAGCTGATTATCGTCCACTGAATCTATTCCATAAAATGAAGCATTTTCCGATGTGATTTTCTCGCCATCCTCTGTATACCATCCATCAAATACGGAATATTTGTTAGACGGCTGTGCTGTGATGGTCATTCCTTCGATTTCAACCGTTCCTCCTGTTTCGTCAGTTGACTCGCCATTCGTCTGAACCCCACAATTAATCGAAATCTGAGCTCCTGCCTGTGCAACATTTCCGACACCGAAGCTGAACCTGATTGTTCCACCGCTCGGTATGTTAGTATATGAGGCAACCAGTCCTGAATCAAGTCCCTGACATTCAATTGCATAATCAGAGTCACTTGTTCCTGAAAATGTATAATAACTATCATAATACGATTGAATTGATGACCTCAGATTCTGTGAAAAAGCCAGCCTGTCATAGAATGAACCAACCCAGTAATATGCCGGAATCGAGTCAAACTTAAGAACAAGAGCCGGGTCTGACTCAACGGCATCCTCCGTCTTAGCTGCACCGACCATCTGAATCTGTTTAATTATATCATTATCGTCAAAAACTGTTTTAAGTGCCGCACTGTCACAATAGCTCGTAACCGAATAATCAGAAAGCATTACATCCGCTCCGACTGCAAATGACTGTTCCCCGGCTGCCAAATCAGCCTCCATTTCCACTATATGTTCATTATTGCTGTTAAATGAGAATCTGAGTGCATCCAGCTTAGCTCCGTCGATTTCACTCCAGCTATATCCCCAATCAGATGCTTTAATTGCACCTGGTGTGGCGTTCGCCCCCGAATATACCTGCCATCCTCTGCTGAATGAAGTATTCATCCAATACAACTTTCCGTTGCGGTTATACAGTCCCATGACATCAAAAGTGTTGACATTTCCGCTCTGGGTATCAATGCTTGTATAGCACATTACACCGTTACTTACATACCAGTAACCGTTAAAGTTTTCTCTTGTCATATCGGCTATGCTCTTCATGGCAGTATCGCCGGACTTGATGAGCATAACCGGCTTTGTAACCGATTTTCCGTTCACAACACATCTGTACCAATATCCATCCCTTGGCTCATTCACAACGTATGTAAGAGAATTTGCACCTGAAATATCCTGATATACGCCATCCTTTCCGGATGCATACTGCCACTGTACAGTTCCTGCCCTAGACGCATCAGCCACCTCTGCAACGAGCGTTATATCAGTTCTTGTCGCACTCTTTCCATAAGGGTATCCATTGTTCATGAAATTGACCGCTCCAAGGGCGAATGCAGCAATAAGATTTTCACCTGGTTCACTTTCTGATTCAGATGTCTCCTCAGTCGCAAGTTCTGACTCTGTCATCTCCTCGGTATCTGACTCTGATTCAGTTGTTTCTTCAGTTACCGCCTCATCGGATGACTCTGCAGTCTCTGCAGTCTCCTCGGTGCTTTCTTCCGAACTCTCGGAATCCGCCTCCGTTGTTTCTTCGGTTGTCTCCTCTGTTACGAGCTCTTCCTCTGTCGATGTCTCAGCCTGAGTCTCCTGCTCATCCGCATACAGATGATGAACAGGCGTTGTGTTCACGCTTGTAAACACCATTGCCGCACAGAGAAACGCTGACAATATTCTTTTCCTGTTCCTTTTCAAATTTTCAATATACTTCATTCGTTCCATCTCCTTTTTATCATCCTTCTGTTATACCGACTGTATTTAATCATGCCATGCACTGATATCTTAAATTGCCAAGTTCATCCGCCACATTTTCTCTGGTAAGTCCACCGGTTATGTATCCGCTTATTCTAAGCTGCATAAGTTCATATCCGTACTTTAAATCATCCGACCATACAACAACATTCATGTTGTGATATCTTCTTCTTATTTCCTTAATAAGAAAATACCCTCTTTCCTCGGCATCTTTCAAGCTTATAAACACAACCGTCACCGGATTAAGCCTGATATGCTCTAAGAACTTGTCTGTTCTGTCAAAAGCTTCAACACTGCGTCCATCTTCGCTCATAATTAACCTCTTAAGCTTTTCGCGTTCTCTCTTTTCTTCTTCATAAATCGCTATATTCAGGCTTCTCACCTCCATTGTGTTGACAAATATATCATTGTACGCAACTTATAATACACTGCTAAAGATAACAAAAAGATAACAAAAAAGAGAGAAAAATCACTTTTTCTCTCTGTCTGATAATATAACATTCTGTATTTCGCCCCAGCTGTACTGTGACATGTATTCACCGTTATATGCCCTCACTCCCTCAGGTTTATCATCAAGGTAATCGTAATAATCACAGCTTACAAGTTCGGGTCTTATTGCATATTTGTTCCACGACATTGCGAGCACTTCCTGTGCACCTGCTTTTTTTAATGTGGAAATAAGGTCTTTTTTCAATATCTGGAAGTATGCATTCGTCGTCTTGTCAGTCTCTGCATTCTCCCACAATACAGCTCTTATCTCACCTGATGTCACCGCTCTTCCTCTTCTGTCAATCAGATATGCCAGCAATTCTTTTGTCTTACTTCTCTCAAACTTAAGACTCTCTCCATAAGCAAATGCATCAAAGCTTCCAAAACACTTCACAACCAGAAGCTTGCTGTTATCATCTGCAATAGGATTTCTCAAATTATCAAACTCTTCTCTGACCTTATCAGGAGTAACAGGCTTTCCGACATATCCGCTGCTTCCCAGCTTTATTGCCTGCTCCATATACTCATTATAACCTGTTACAAACACTATGTTGACCTTAGGATTAATTATCTTAAGCTGTTTGGCAACTTCTATTCCCGACATACTTCCCATCTCTATATCAAGAAAAGCCACATCAGGGATATTCTTCCGTGCATATTCTATAATCTCCTCCGGAATTTGAAATTCAGCCAATTCGTCGTCAGGCTTTACTTTTCTGATTGAATCCGTAAGTGCCTCCAATGCAAAGCTCTCATCATCTGCTGCAATTATTCTCATCTTTATGACTCCACCGTGGCAGTTCAATTACAACTACCGTTCCCTTTCCCGGCGCGCTTGATATCTTTAGACTCCCGCCGCACATGCTTTTTAACCTGCTTGAAACATTCTTGATTCCGACATGCTCCCTGCTGTCACTTTTTTCTTTTGCCGTGTCAAATCCCGCTCCGTCATCCGACACCTTTATAAACACGTTATCCTCGTCAGAATATGTATGTATTGTTATCGTTCCACCTCCCGATTTTCTGCAGACACCGTGCTTGACCGCATTTTCAACCATAGGCTGCAATGTCAGTGCCGGAATCATAAAATTTTCCTCTTCAATATTATATTCCGTTTTAACTCTGTCTCCGAAGCGCTTCTTTTCTATTGATAAATAATTTTTTGTATGCTCCAACTCTTTTTCAAACGGAATCAGCCCATTTCTTCCCAGTGCATCAGTATTCCCCCTCAAATATTCAGCGAACTCACCAACCGTTTCCTGTGCCATCTGAGGATTTTTTACACACATCTGCTGTATCGCCGTCAGTGTATTGTATATAAAGTGCGGTGCTATCTGAGACAACATCAGTGAAATCCTAAGCTCCGATGCCTCTTTCTCCTTCCTCGCAAGATTCTTGTTCTGCTCGACCATCGATACGATAAACATAAATATCATGGAAATACTTATCGCTATATTAGTAAGCGATATTCCATAATAAAATATCTGAATTACCGTCATAAGAAACGGAAGCGCAATATATGAAAGCATTGCCACCACAATCTGATAACTGACATTCTTTCTGTACTGTATAATCACACTCAAATCCACAAGCATTCCAATCATCAGTATGAGCATCGAAATAAAGTGATACGAGCTTCGATGATAAAAATTCAGCGAATCAAAGTAATAATATAGATTCGTAAACTGTGAGATAACATCAAGAGCAACTCCTGCCGAAGCCAGAAAAAATACCATTCTTATTCTGATATACGCGCCTTTTGTTATCTTTTTGTTCTCAAAAAGGTAGCAGTACACATAGGCATTAAAGATTGCAAGCATAAAATCACTCGCCACAAATACGCAGAAATTACTTATCCTGACAAGATAATATCCGACTTCTCCCGGATATCCCCTGACAGCCCACGCCACAGCATCCATAAGCAGAAGAAACGCGGTGGTAATCTCCGCCCATAAAATAATTTTTCTTTTTTTTCTGTTAAAATTGCTGCTCATTAACATGCATACGGCAGTTATCACGCTGAAAATACTTCCCCACAAAAGCATAGCGATATGAATTGATTGTCTGTTAAACATGCTCGCTTTTTCTCCTAAATTGTACTTATGCAATACACATCATAACATATTATACAATTAATTTCAAAATTATGTTGAAATTTATCCCACTCTATGTTAATATAATTGTCAGCGGCGTGTGGCTCAGCTTGGTAGAGCGCTACGTTCGGGACGTAGAGGTCGCAGGTTCGAATCCTGTCACGCCGACGAAGAGACATCGGAATATTTCCGGTGTCTTTTTTGTGTAATAGGAAACTTCGTTCCTCTTACACAAAACACTCCGCAAAAACGGACTGCCAAGTCGGGCAGTCCTTTTTTGCGGCTCACTATTCAAATTTGAACCACTTAAGGTCGAAATTACATCCCGGAAGAAACACCAGATTAACAGAACAGTTTCCTTCTACGTTCTCAAGCGCAAAACTCTGTTCCACATACCCGTCCTCACTCTCAGGCTTCTGTGGCATAACGAACTCAGCAATCTGATTCTCCGTTCCCGCCTCGTTTGCAAAGCGGACATGTATCGTGTTCTTTTCAAGAACCGAGCGTCCGCATATGGTAATCCTGTGCAGACCATGTGTAAAGCTCATGTCGTTGTATGTGAGTGACACATTGTTTCCGATTCCCGTCACGGCATCGGACTCAAGCGTGTATGTGTCGCCGTATATTCCGTCATTGTCAACGGCATAGTTAGTGTCGTAGGCGCGCTCATACTTTTTAAAGCTGAAGCCCTTGATATTTATGTCGTGGTCAGCCACGAAGCTTAACGTACACACGCCCTTAAAACGCTTCGGCAGCCTGTAGGTCTTTTCCTGATATGTTGCCCAAATTGAAGGCAGGTCATATATAACCGTGTCGATGAGCTCCGCTCCGTCCTGTCCCGGTATTCCCTTCCATATCTGTATAGGGAAAGGCTTGTTGTTTAACTCGTACACAGGAAGCGTAATCTCATCGGAACCGTTCTTTCCGAAGTTAACCTTCTCAAATGCGATATAGGTTCCGCCCCTAGGGACAATGCCTCTGTCCTGTCCGACCGCAGGCTCCACCTCTGCGGAGGTATACAGCGTGCCGTAGACGAACTCATAAGGGTTAAACTCAGCCATTCCGAGACCTTCCGCAATAAAGCTTATCTGCGAAATGAGACTTATTTTCTCTCTCCCGTTTTTCGTGCAGCAACGCACGTTGTGTTTTCCGTCGCCAACTGCCTTTATAACCTTATTTACAATATAAGGAACATCCGACGGCTTTCCGTCCTCGAGCACGGCACCGTTAGAATCGACACCCGCATCGTTCGTCACCTTCCATATAAGCTCCTTATAGGTGACATTGTGTGGAAGAATCTCCGCCTCAATCTCGACCTGCATATTGTCAGGCGAGAGCACACGGCTCCCCTTTACCTTCATGCGGATGTTTCTCACAGGTATCTCATCGCTTTCAGTGCTCGTCTCACTCACAGCGCAGATATTCTCGCCCGCACTCACGCCCTCCGTCCGGTCACAAGGCAGGGCTTCCATGGTCACGGTAACAGTCTCCATTCCGTCGGAGCTTGCCTCCAGCTTAATCTCGCCGGACTCTGTCTTAGCCGCAATGACCGCAAGAAGCTTTCCCGAGAACATTCTTCTGCTGTCCGTCTTGTACTGGTCGAAATCCGCGCTGTCACCGTTGTCCATTCCCACAAGCCTGCCCGCTCCTGTTACCTTAACATGCACGCGGTTGTTGGCATTCTCCACGGGATTTCCGTCCCTGTCAACGGCACTTATGTCCACATACACGAGGTCTCTTCCGTCAGCTCTCACCGTGGTGTTCTCAGGTGTAACGACAAGCCCTGCCGCATCGGAAAAGCTCTTTTTTACATCCCTTGCAATAACCTCACCGTTCTCATCGTAGGCGACAGCCTCGATAACTCCCGGCTCGTACTCGACCTTGTAATGCGCGAGAAGCTCCCTGCCATGCTTGTGGTCAATATCATACGCTCCAAGTGAGCGCCCGTTAAGGAACAGCTCAACCTTAGGCGCGTTGGATGCGACACGCACGTCAATAACCTCACCCTCAGAGAAATCCCAATAAGGGAACACATGAACCATCGGTGCCTTTTTGTAATCCGTCCACTCAGCCTGATATATATAGTAGGTATCCTTCTCAAAGCCTGCCGTGTCGAGCTGTCCAAAATAGGAGTTCTTCGTCTGGTACGGCGTAGGCTCTCCTATATAGTCAAAGCCCGTCCATATAAACTGTCCCATCGAGAAATGCGCATCCCTGTCCATAATTATGCAGTACTCGGTATTTTTTGCCCCCCAGTTCGTCGAACAGTTGCCAAGTGATGAACACTGCTCGTCGTCATCGCAGAGTATTCTCTGCTCGTAAGGAAACTTATATATTCCACGGCTCTGAAGCGTCGATGCCGTCTCACTTCCATATATAATCCAGTCCGGATGTTCTTTGTGATGCTGTTCATAGTATTTCTCAGCATAGTTGTAGCCTGCGAACTTCACAATATCGGCACACTTCTGTGCATTCTCCCACGGCATATAGTTAGAACCTATAGTAACAGGTGCATTGCACTCAGGGTCATGCTTCCTGACATATCCCAGAAGCCTTCTTGTAATCTCCTGACCGTGCTCGTCACGATGCGTGTCATATATTTCGTTTCCTATGCTCCACATGATGACGGATACATGATTTCTGTCGCGGCGAATCCAGCTTGCCACATCCCTGTCAGCCCAGTCCACGAAAAATCGTGCATAGTCGAACTCGGTCTTAGGAAGCTCCCACATATCGAAAGCCTCACAGTCAACCAGAAAGCCCATCTCATCGGCGAGCTCAAGCACTTCCTTTGCAGGCATATTGTGTGAGGTACGAATGGCATTTACGCCCATCTTTCTGAGCTTGTTAAGCTTACGCCTGAATGCATTGACATTGAATGCGGCTCCGAGACAGCCGTTGTCGTGATGCTCGCACACACCGTTAATTCTCACCTTGCGCCCGTTGAGCAAAAAACCTTCCTCAGGCGAATACTCCTTGGTGCAAAAACCTATCCTCTGATTTTCCTCGTGAAGCAGCTCATCCTTGTAATTCAGGCTGACACTGCAATCGTACAGGTTCGGCTCGTCAATATCCCAGATAAGCGGCTTGTCAACCGTGAGCTCGAGCTCAACAATTTTCTTCTCACCTCGGGCAAAAATATCCCCCTCGTCTCCTGCGATATGACCGAAGGTGAACACGCTGCTTCCTCCGTGGATGAGCGTGAGCCCTGCCTGCACCTCTCCGACCTTGACATCCTGCCACAGATTTTCTATCTCTATGGCACATTTAACCTTCCATGTCCCGTCATCATTTTTTCTCACCCTGATATATGTTCCGTCAGGAACAATGTGGAACGGTTCAAGTGTCATAAAATACACATCTCTTATTATTCCCGCCCCTGAGTACCAACGCGTGTTCGGGCACTGATATACAACCTTGACTACAATCTCGTTGTCACCCTCATGCACATATTCGGTAATGTCGGCATCAAACGTCGAGTAGCCGTACTTCCACTCGCACACCTCCCTGCCGTTGACATAGACCGTCGAGTCCATGTACACCGCGCCAAAGCGCACAATGAGTCTCTTTTTAATCTCATCCCCCGACACCTTGAATGTTTTTTTATACCAGCCGATGCTCGTCTCGTACAGATTGTTGGTATCATAAATCATCCAATCATGAGGAATATCCACCGCGTCGAACTTTTCTGTCAATGCCTCATTAAGCGTAACCCCAAGTGAAGTCTTTTTAAAGCTCCATCCATCATCCCATAAGACTGTTTTGTTCATTATCTTCCCTTCCACTCCTTTTTAATGCCTGCAATCTCAGGCTATTATAACTACCCAATCCAAGCGCACTCATTTTCAAACACTGCTTCCGCATACTGTGCACTCTTGTACAACGGTATCTTATGACCGTTCCTTATGAAAAACACAACCTCCTCAGCAGGTATCTCAACAAAATAATGTCCTGCATCATATTTTTCAAGCTCATAGTCCACATCCGACTTCATTCTGACCATCGTCATCGGCTCCGGAAGATATACATATCTTCCTATCGCGTTCTGGGTGTATACAGGACATATCATAATATCGTCACCGACATAGAGCTGGTCTTCCGTTGCCGCAGCTACTCTGTCATCCGGATGCTCAAATCCGAGCGGCTTATACATGAGCGTGTCCTCCTCAACAGCCTTATTGTAGGCATTCCACAGATAAGGTATAAGTGAATAACGCATACTGATAATGTTCTTGAATGCATCCGTGTCAGTGAATCTGTATAATTCCTGATATCTTGTGCCTGCGGCCGCATGGTTTCTCATGAGTGGAACAAACACCCCAAGTCCGACCCATCGCATCACAAGCTCTTCAGTAGCATTATCGTTAAAACCTCCTATATCGGCTCCGACATACATGAATCCGCACATATTGAGGGACGGAAGCATCTTGAGGCAGAGAAGAATGTGGCTCCACCATGAGTGGTTGTCACCCATCCAGATTCCGCCGTACCTGTGCATTCCTATATAGGACGCCCTCGAAAACATCAATATGTCCTTGTCAGGCGCAAGCTCCTTAAAGCCCTCTGCTGCCGCCTTTGTCATGTTGTAGCCGTAGAGATTGTGGACATGGTCATGTCTTACGACAACCTCACCGTCAGGCTGTGTGGCTCTGTGATAGAATCTCTCGTAATCGCCGAGATTGTTTGCCACTCCCTCAACCATTCCCTTGAACTCAAAGAAGGTCTGTATATCGAGGTTCATTCCCCTGTACTCCTCAATCTTGTCAAATACTTCCTTCAGATGCTTCTCCGAGTAAAAAATTGCAGGCTCATTCATATCATTCCAGAAGCCGTCAATTCCCGCGTCAAGAAGAACCTTATAGCCTCTTCCGAACCACTTTCTGGCATCGGCGTTCAGCACATCAGGAAAATGTACTCTTCCCGGCCACACTCCGACAACAAAGTCCTCACCGTCAGCCTCCTTACAGAAATAGCCGTTCTCCTTTCCTTCCTCGTAGGTTGAATAGCCGTCCTCAATCTTGACACCCGCGTCGATAATCGGAACGAGATGGATATGCTTCTCCTGCATCTTTTTCACGAAATCGGCAAATTCAGGGAATGTCTCGTTGTTAATCGTGAAGTCCTTGTATCTCTCCATGTAGTCGATGTCGAGATAGACCGCATCTATAGGAATATTTCTCTTTCTGTAATTGTCGACAACATCTTCCACTTCCGTCTCGCTCATATAGCTCCAACGGCACTGCTGGTATCCGAACGCCCATCTCGGCGGAATATAGCTCTTTCCTATAATATGTCTGAACTGCTTTACAATCGAGTAAAGGCTTGCGGAAGCGTTATTCTCCTCAGACTCCTTTTCAGGTGTTATGATATAAGCCGTAAAATTCTCACTGCACACCGTTACCGCCAGCTCGTTCTTGTCAAGATAACCAATGTCAAAAATAATTCTTCCGGGATAATCCACAAAAAGTCCGAACGATTTTTCAGTATTCTTGGCATCCGCAAGAATGATAAAATTGTGGGCTCCGTACAGTGAACGCTTCGATTCGGTGTGGTTCGGATCATCGCTGCACTTGCTCTCGTATACCCAGCCGCGCTTGTTGATGCCCCTCACATTCTCACCAAGTCCGTATACAATATCTTCCGCATCCATCTTATAGCTGTATTTCATCGCTGTCCCATCGCTGCCATCATCCGGTCTGTCCCAGCTTATACCACCGTAAGGAGCCAATGCAGTTCCTGCCTTTGTAAGCCCAAACAATGTATTCTTATCCTGCTCCGAAGCCATTACAATGTTCTCATTACATGACACCGCGTATGTCTCAAACGGTTTTCCGTATACATATTTTTTTACCATAATACCTCCTGTTTAAATAGGTGCAAAAAAGGCACCGCATACTTGTTATTATTTTAACATACGCCGTGCCTTTATTCAACCATATTGAGTTGTGTTAATTATATATTTATACCTTAATCTTTAGTGATGGAAGAGACGGATTCCCGTAAATGCCATGACCATATTGTACTTGTCGGCACACTCGATTACGGCATCGTCTCTGACTGAACCGCCCGGCTGCGCGATGTACTTAACACCGCTCTTGTGAGCACGCTCTATGTTGTCGGAGAATGGGAAGAACGCATCTGAGCCGCAGATTACATCCGTATTCTTGTCAAGCCATGCTCTCTTCTCCTCAGCTGTAAACACAGGAGGCTTAACTTTAAATACCTTCTCCCATGCGCCGTCCGCAAGTAAATCCATGTACTCGTCGCCGATATAGAGGTCGATTGCGTTGTCCCTGTCAGGTCTGCCGAGCTTGTCGACAAACTGAAGTCCGAGAACCTGTGGTGACTGGCGAAGGAACCAGTTATCAGCCTTCTGACCTGCAAGTCTTGTACAATGGATTCTCGACTGCTGTCCTGCTCCGATACCGATTGCCTGTCCGCCCTTAACATAGCATACAGAGTTGGACTGTGTATACTTGAGGACAATGAGTGCAATCTTCATATCTATCATTGCATTCTCAGGTATATTCTTGTTCTTGGTAACAATGTTTGAGAGAAGCTCATCATTACAGTTTAACTCATTTCTTCCCTGCTCAAAAGTTATTCCGAACACCTGCTTCTTCTCAATCGGAGCAGGAACATACGAAGAGTCAATCTGAATTACATTGTATGTACCCTTCTTCTTAGCGCGGAGCATCTCGAGAGCCTCCTCTGTATAGCCTGGAGCGATAACACCGTCGGATACCTCTCTCTTAATAAGTCTTGCAGTATCCTTATCACATATATCGGAGAGTGCGATAAAATCACCGAAGGATGACATTCTGTCCGCACCTCTTGCTCTCGCATAAGCGCATGCAAGCGGACTTAACTCTCCAAGATCATCAACCCAGTAAATCTTTGCAAGTGTCTCGTCAAGCGGGAGGCCTACAGCCGCACCCGCAGGGGATACATGCTTGAATGAAGTTGCGGCAGGAAGTCCCGTCGCCTTTTTAAGTTCGCTTACAAGCTGCCAGCCGTTTAAAGCATCGAGGAAATTGATATATCCCGGTCTGCCGTTTAACACGGTAACAGGAAGCTCACTTCCGTCCTCCATATATATTCTTGATGGCTTCTGGTTAGGATTACATCCGTATTTTAACTGAATCTCGTTCATCTTCATTCTCCTCTACACATTCTTATTGTATATTCTGCTCTCATACTTTCCTGTCTCAATGTCAATGTATCTGACAAAAAGCGATACCTTATTGTCCTCATTGAGGTTCTCCCAGAGCATATTTCCAAACGATTCAATATCGCCTTCTATTTTAACCCACTTAGGCTCGCCCTCGAAGCTCGGAAGCGGATTGCCGTCGTGCATATATGTGTGGATGAAATGCCCCTCGCCCGCAACTGGATTCTCATAAGCAAAAGTATATCTGTTGCATGCATCCGGGTTGCCGTTGTTGCTCTTCAAAATAGACATCGCATAGTTGTATCTGCCGCCCTCGATGTGCATGATTCCCGAAATTCTCGGTGTATAGTTAGGTCCGTCCGGCTCGAACTCCCTGCATCTTAACGACTGCTCAAATGTGAGCAGCTTGTCCATTCCCTCATATATGGTGTCTGTCTGGTCTCCGTTGGTAACGATTGTCTTGTTGCCGAGCACACGTACCGGTGCATAGATAATAAGGCTCGGATCCTCAAGCTTCGATGGATCAAATGCCTGTGTGCGGATTCCCTCTCCGTCCTCCACGAACACTCTGTTTCTGCTGTTGCTGCTTCTTCCCATGATAAAGTAAGCTGTGACAGCATACTTACCGTCGGGAGACTTGCCGATTACGATTCCTCTTCCCGGATAGGCATTCTTCTTAAGTTCTTCGTTAAGTGATAACATTTCCATTGTCATTCCTCCCATTCCTGCCAGACGATAACTTAGTTTCAAAATACAAAAAGACCGCCTGAGCGTACTATAATAAGCATCGCCCAGGCGGTCGGCATATCTTAACCAATCACTCCCTGCAGGTAATCCTGCCACGAAATTCAACATATATCGAGCTCCGCTTTCCGCCAGTCGTGATTCTATGTATATGTTACATGATTAAGATAAAAATATCAAGCTAAAATTTACTTCTTCTCGTCATACTTTGCCGCGGTCTTTTTAAGCTCATCGTCGACAAGATTCTCCATAGGTGTGTTGAGAATACGCTCTGTCTCCTCAGCCTCCTCCTTGGCTCTCTTGTGCTTGAGCTTAACAACCTTGACAACACCGAATACGACAACGCCTGCTGCCACAACGATGAGAACGTACTTCTTGACATCGTTGGAGGTTGTTGTCTTGATCATGATACGGGTTGCAGTTGAGTTAAATGTCTTAACAAACACATCGTCCATTGTCAGATTCTCATCATACCAATACTCATCAAGATATGCCTTGAATATATTCACAGCTTCCGCATCCATAACCGAGCCTGTCTGAAGTCCATTCACATAATAGTCATATCCCAATTCATTGGAATCTTCATTTTCAAAATAAACATACAAAAAAGTAGAATTATTATCATACTCATTCTGTATATTATCTACATAATAGTCTTCAGCCCACTGATATCTTGCATCATCTGTTGCATAATCAGAGTCATACGGCATGAGAACTATGTATGGCTGGACACCGGTTTCATCATAGAAGTTTCTAAGCTTACTCTCTGTACGTTCTATATTCTCAAACCAGCCTACTCTATCATCAACGCAGTCATTAATATACGCATTTCCCGACTCAAGTTTCTCACGGTTATAGCTGCTTGAAGGTATGCTTCCGGAACTTCCGCCTCCTCTTGGAATCATGTAAAAGCCAAGAGCGATAATTATAATAAGAAAAGCGATAAACCATGAAAGAATCTCCGAAACACATCCGCCGCGCCTTCTCGGCTGTGGCGGTGCTCCATAATGTCTTGGCGGTGGAGGTGGTGCTCCGTAATGTCTTGGTGGTGGAGGTGGCGCTCCGTAGTGTCTAGGTGGCGGTGGTGGTGCACTGTGTCCTCCTGACGGTCCCCCGCCGAATCCTCCTGTAGGTCTGCTCATCGGTCTTGAGCCACCCGAAGGTCTTGACGAACCTCCTCTCAGACTTCCGCCGCTGAGACCTCCTCTATTAAAGCTTCCACCGCTGTGTCCTCCACCGCTGCTTCCGCCTCCAACTCCAGGTCTACCCATTTATTTTTCCTCCTCAAAAAAATAGTAACTATTACAGATTATGCCGTAATTGTCTGTTAAATCACAACACAATCTGATAATAGTTACATTTTATCACAACAAAATGCTATATGCAAAGATTTTTTACTGTTCCTGCTCTTCCTCGCCGTCGTGAACGTCCTTCTTAGGCTCCTTAAGTCCCGGAATCTCGATATTGTGCTTCTGGCAGTAATCCCAGAGAGCCGCATGTATTGACTCCTCAGCTAAGAGTGAGCAATGAATCTTGACAGGCGGAAGTCCGTCGAGAGCCTCCATAACCGCCTTGTTCGTTACCTCCATAGCCTCGTAGATTGTCTTACCTATAACAAGCTCCGTAGCCATGCTGCTTGTCGCAACCGCTGCACCGCAGCCGAAGGTCTTGAACTTGCAATCCTTGATAATCTTGGTATCCTCATCGATATCAAGATAAATTCTCATAATATCTCCACACTTGGCATTGCCGACTGTGCCGACACCGCTCGCATTCTCAATCTCACCCATATTTCTCGGATGCTGAAAATGATCCATAACCTTTTCACTATACATAATAAACTCCATTCCGCAATCTTATGACTGCACTTATATTAAATCTTGTAATTGTAGTCAAAACAGCTTATTTCTTCTCACCGTTCTTAACGAAATCCTCATAGAGAGGTGACATCTCGCGAAGTCTTGCAACGATTTCCTTTAACTTGTCCACCGTATAGTCAATCTGCTCCATTGTTATGTCCTCGGAGAGCGTAAGTCTCAATGAACCGTGCGCAATCTCATGAGGAAGTCCGATTGCAAGCAGGACATGTGACGGATCGAGTGAACCGGAAGTGCATGCAGAACCGCTTGAACCACACACTCCGTTCATATCAAGCATGATGAGCATGGACTCACCCTCGATAAAACGGAAGCAGAAATGTGCATTGTTAGGAAGTCTGTCATATCTTGCACCATTTAAACGGCTGTATGGAATTTCATTTAAAACACGCTCTATAAGATGCTCACGAAGTCCGTCAAGAACCTTCTTTCTCTCCTCCATCTTCTCCCCGGCAAGCTCTGCTGCCGCACCGAAGCCTACAATGCCCGGAGTGTTGAGCGTTCCGGCTCTCTTACCGCGCTCCTGTGCACCGCCGTGAATGAACGGAGCAAGCTTAACACTCTTTCTTGCATACATGATACCGATGCCCTTAGGTCCGTTAATCTTGTGACCGCTTGAACTTAACATATCGATATTCATCTCATCTACATTAATCGGAATATGTCCGTAAGCCTGAACCGCATCAGTATGGAAAAGAACACCGTGCTCATGTGCAACTCTTCCCAACTCCTTAATCGGCTCAATCGTACCGATTTCATTGTTGGCTGTCATGATTGACACGAGAATAGTGTCAGGTCTTATAGCTGCCTCGAGCTGCTCAGGAGAAATTCTTCCCTCCGAATCAACAGGCAGATATGTCACCTCGAAACCATGCTTTTCAAGATACTGACATGTATGAAGAACGGCATGGTGCTCAATATTGCTTGTGATTATATGCTTTCCCTTATTGCCATATACCTCTGCTGCATTCTTGATTGCCCAGTTGTCGGACTCGCTTCCGCCGCCCGTGAAGTAAATCTCCTCAGGCTTAGCACCGATAAGGGCTGCCGCCTGCGCTCTTGCCTTCTCGATTGCCTCCTTGGCAGTCTGACCAAACTGATATACACTTGACCCATTCGCATAAATCTCCGAAAAATACGGCATCATGGCATCAAGAACCCGCGGTGCAACCTTGGTAGTAGCCGCATTATCCATATAAATAAAAGGTTTACTCATAATATCCTCCATGTACTAAAAAGCTTTCAACACACTATAATGTATATCTGACGTTGAGCAGCTTTTTATTTTATTTCCTAGTATATCGCTAGGTTTTTATCAAACATAATATATACCTGCCAAAACAATATGTCAATATATTTTTTCACCACACAAACCTGCAGTCCCACACGGCAACTCCCGTCCCCTGAAATACATTCTGCAGATGCTCGTCAAGCTGCCTTTTTGTCACACCTTTTTTCAGTATAACCTGAAGAAAGCCTCCGCCTCCTGCCCCTGCAATGAACTTAGCATCAATAAGCTCCTCACAGGTTGCAAATATCTGCTCTATACAGGTGTTGCTCACTCCGTGGTCAAGCATCTTCGAGAGCTCCCAGTGATGATTCATCTCACAGATGAACTGCTCCATGCTCCCCTCCATGAGAGAATCGCGCATTCCCGCTGCAACACGCTTCATCTCAGTGAGCGCATATATTGTCTCTTTTCGCCCGTTAATATAATTGCCTACAACCTCACGGAGCAGATTTCTTGCAAGTCTTCTCTGTCCCGTGTATATTATTGCAAATCGCTCATCAAGTTCAATCTTCATGGAATCCGGAATATCAAGATGCTCAACCTCAATATTCTGCTTAAGTCCGGCATCCGTCGTTATATACTTTATGCCGTCAGTAAGCCCGCCGACCTGATCCTGCCAGCCTCCTCCGGTACTCATAAGCTGCTCCATTATAAGAACGGTGTCGTAGAGTTCATTTTCCGTGTATTCTCTTCCGGTGAACTCCCACAATGCCTTAATCGCCGCACCCGCTAAGATGCTGCTGGTTCCGAGTCCCGACCCCTTAGGTATTCCCGTAACCTTGGTCGAAATGTAGATGCCGGTTCCGATCTTTTCAATGACATCGCGAAGAGTTGTGTTCCCAGATGCAGGGATAACACCCGAAGCGATAAGCGCTGCCTTGTGAAGAGCAAAGTAATCATACGGATTGCTGCAATCTCGCACCTCGTCAATACTCTCTGTGCTTCCCTTCACCCCAATGTCCTCACTCTCGAACTCTATACATAAATGTTCAATCTTCTTTACCGTCACCTGAACAGGTCTTATTCCGTTGATAAGTATTGCGGCATTTAATACCACACCGCCATTCTCGTTACAATAAGGCGGTGTGTCCGTCCAGCCCCCGCCCCAATTCACACGAACAGGAAGCTCCACTGTCACTTTATCCTTTGCCGCACGCTTATTGCATACCCTGATGCCGGATGCATTTTTAAGTGCCTTGGAAAGCGTGTCAAAGCATCTGCTCTCCATAGCATACGCCGACAGCTCCTCGCCATCATACATATACTTCAAGCCTTTGTGTTTCATGTACTTTGACAGTGCAAGGTATGCCCTCATCTTCTCGGAATATTCACATTTTTCAAGACATGTCATGAGAAGTGTAAACTCATCATTTGTCATATTGCATTCCTTGTATACGGCAAGCGCTTCCTCTCCGGCTGCCCTGTTCTTCAGCATATTGATAAAACGATATGTCTTTACAATCTCCGCAAGCGCAAATTTCTCCGTTATCGCATCGACAGCATCGGCATACGCAAAGCTGCTCTGAAGGCTGTATCTTACACAAGCCCTGTATTTTTCCTTAAAGGTCTCATCCGGCACAAGCTCTCCCGATGCCACACGCCTTATAATTCCTGCCATCTCAACGGCATCTCTCTCGGTGTCACACTCAGGGTACAGCCTTGCATTCCAGAGATAAAAACCACTCTCATCCGTACAGTCCCACACATCAGCGACGTCAAGCCCCATAGCTTCGATAAAATCCCGAAGACTGCTTCCAAGAAAGGTAGCCGATGAGCCATCCGCACGATATTTACCCTTGGGATTGTCAAGGCAGCCGTACACTCTCACCACATATTTTCCGTTTAAAAGCTTCACTTTATGCATGCAGCAGTCAGACGGTATACTTATATCTGCAATATTGAGTCCGGAGAGTATCACATTTGCTCCAAGCTTCGTATTCCCGCCAATCACCGAATTCTCAATATATGCCGCGCCGTCCGCCCGGACATCATCCGATATATGCCCGTTAATTACACTTAACGGCAGTCCGCCCTGATAATCCGTACATACCCTCTTGGTCCATCCAAGATGTTCATAGCTTCCCAGTTCATTTGTCTCGAGATTCCACAACTCCCTTGTTGTGCCAAAATGGATAAACTCAGCAGGTGCAAGACAGAGAAGCTTCATCGAAAAACCGTTGAGTGCCTCCCATATTCCGGTTCTGCACGCAAAAAGTTCATCGTTGAATTCCCCTTCCGGTGCCTGTGTATAAAATTCCTCGAGCGTCGATGCCTTGGCAAGCGGATATAAAAAGTCACCGTAAAAGCTCACTCTTGAACGTTCATTCACAAATGATGAAAATTTATCCTCGTCGAGCATTCCGTCCGTACTTATCAGCCCCCACAGTGCTTTAAGAAGATTTTTATCGAACATTATCGCCCCTGTGTCAAGGTCTACATTGCCCTGTGCATTTACGGCCCCGAGATTTGTGAGTGACTCTTTCGTCTGTTTGTGCAGAAAACGCTTCACATACCAATTTCCGTCATTTAAAAAGACTCCGTGGTCTTTTCCGGTTTCAACAGACTCCTTTATCGAAATTGCAGCTGCCCCCGTGTACTGTAAATCAAGCTGAAGCACGTTAAAAAGCAGCATGACATCACCTGAAAGTGTCAGCATTCCCGACTCTATCCTGCCCGGTATGCCTGCCATGGCAATGAGAAATTCATCAAACAATGTCGACATTCTCCCATCCGGAAGCTGTCTCGGCACAGGTGAAAAAAGCTTTCCACATACGCTGTACTGTGGAATTCTCTTGCTGTCTCCCCCTGAATGGATCACCAGAATTTTTCTGTCAAGGAAGCTCTCCCCCTCCTGCTCAAAAAGGTACCTGAGCACATTGAATGTGGCGCCTCCCGAGCCGACTCTTTTTCCGTCCGGGTCAGGTATGACCGCATATTTTGCCTTGGTCGGAATAACTCCTTTTATGAGCCTGCAGTCAATCTCCTTTCTGAACGCCTCCGCCTGTAATTCGTTGGATGCTGTAAGAATAACATAATCCCACAGACACGCATTCTCATCCTCAAGCGTATCCGCATATAACTCCCATGCGTCAAGATAGCTCTGGCTCAAAAAAAGTCTTTTCATCTTCTGAAAATTACTGTTCATATCAATCCTCATTCCCGATTATTACGCTTCGCACTTCCAATAGTATGCCGAATACGGAGGCAGACAGCTTCCTCCGCCGAAATCATGCTCCTCACCGCTTATAAGGTCAATTGCTCTTCCGCAGTGTGCATCAAAATGTGCCATAAAGCTCTCACTGTCCGCGTTGATTGCCACAAGTACGCGCTCATGTTCACTTTTTCTCTCAAAAATACACTGCTTATTTGTCAAAAGCACCGAGTAAAAACCGCCGTAGTTAAGCGCCTCGCTGTTCTTTTTTGCGTTCTCAAGCCTGCTGATATACTCGGTAAGCTCATTCCACTCAGGCTTATCGTAGCTTCTTCTTAAAGAAGGATCGCCCTCCGACTTATTGCCCTCGACACCCCACTCACTTCCGTAGTACACGCACGGTATTCCCGGCATTCCGAACATGAGCGCATATATGAGCGGAAGGTGATTTTTGTTGTTGAGGATGCTTGCCACCCTCGTCACGTCGTGGTTGTCCACGAATGAGAGAAGATGCTTTCCCCTGTAGATGCACCAGTTCTCATAGCCGAACTGTCTGTTAAGCGAATGGTTAATCTCGAACATATTCATGCTGTTAAAGCTTGAGTAGAGCCCCTTGTAGCACTCGTAGTTCGTGGCTGAGTGAAGCATCTCGTCGTTGACGAGACGATTGTAGTCGCCGTGAAGCATCTCACCGACAAGGAATATCTCCCTCCCGAACTCTCTTCCGAGCTCGTCGGTAAACTTTCTGAGTCTTCTTAAGAAATCCATATCAAGACAGTACGCCACATCAAGCCTTATTCCGTCGATACCGAAGTACTCAACCCAGTATCTCACCGCGTCGAATATGAGTCCTATTACATCCTCATTTCTTAAGTTAATCTTTACAAGGTCGTAATTGCCCTCCCAGCCCTCGTACCACAATCCGTCATTGTAACCTGAATTGCCGCCGAGGTTTACGTTAAACCATGAAAGGTATGGCGAATTTTCTCTGTTCTTTATTACATCCTGAAACTGATAAAAGCCTCGTCCCACATGGTTAAACACTCCATCAAGCACCACCTTGATTCCGTTGTCATGAAGCTTATCACATATATCCTTAAAATCCTCGTTGGTTCCGAGTCTTACATCTATCTTTTTAAAATCTCTTGTATTGTATCCATGTGTATCCGATTCAAAAACCGGTGAAAAATATACTGCGTCCGTCCCTAACTTCTTAATATGAGGTATCCAGTCTGCGACCTTCAAAATTCGATGTTCAAGTTTCCCGTCATTCTCAAACGGTGCTCCGCAAAATCCAAGCGGATATATCTGATAAAAAGTACTTTCATAAGCCCACATACATCTGTCCTCCACAATATAAAAGCGAGACTGTCCATCCGCAAGGATTAAACAGCCTCGTAAGTCTGCTCAAATATTACTTAAGGTAAAATACTTCCGGCATGAACTTGATAGGCTCTGCCTCATTGAAATCAAATGAGCCCTCAACCATCTTGGATGTAATTGCATTCCAGCGGTTGCACGCCTCACTCTTGGCTATGTATTCGTTGGCATACTTGATGTCATCGCACTCAAAGCAATAGAAGAACTGATTTCCGTTCTGGAAAATCGAATAATTGCGGTAACCTGCCTTGGTGTGCTCCTCCATAATCTCCGGCCAAGGATTATTGTGCATCTTAACATACTCGTCGAGACATTCCGGTTTAACCTTCCATGTCCATGCATACTTCTTGCTATGTTCCATAATATACAACCTCTTTCTGTTTTTCTTTAAGGAACAAATTTCCAATTCCTTATATATTATATATATTAAATTGTTCTTTGTCCATTATCAATGTTTTTTTGTGTAAATTGCTTCTAAAAATGACCTTTTTAACAACATATTTGATAATTGTTCACAAATTGTTCATTTTTGTTTCACACCACGGTCACATGATACTTTTATACTATAATCAAAGTTAAGGAAGAGGTAAGGAACCTCGTAAATACAGTATATAAATAAGCCTAACAGAATTCTTTTTCTTTTTCATAAAGCCCGGTACTTTCCCCGAAGTACCGGGCCCTCCTTTTGTTTGGAGGTATCATTATTTTCCCAATCACGCATTGCTTTTCGGCAGTCTCACCCTGAACAGTTTTCTGACAAGTTTTTTCCCATTAAAAGGAACTATCGGATAGATATAACTTTCTCCCGATATTGTATTGTTAAAAGCGATTGCAAGCAGCGTTATCAACACTCCCGCAAAAAATCCCCACCAATAAAAAAGATATGTCAGTACAAGTGTAATCAGCCTAAAAAACTTTATTGCATATCCAAGTTCAAAATTTGCCTGAGCATAAGTTCCTATAGCGACAAATGCCATGTAGAGCATCGTCTCCGGTGAAAACCATCCCGAACTCACCGCATACTCTCCGACAACAATACCCGCAACAACCGAAAGCGGTGTTGAGAGCATTGTCGGCGTATTGACCGCAGCAAGTCTTAGACCATCTATCGCAAATTCCAGTATAATAAGCTGCCAGAACACATGGATATTGGCTTCATCCGCAAGATTGATAAATGCCAGCCAGTCCGGAAGTTTTTCGGGGTACTCGATAAGCGCCATCCACATCGGCGTGAGAATGAGCGTCAAAACCGACATGATAAATCGTGAAAACCTGATGTAATTTCCGACAATCGGCGGAAAATAGAAATCGTCCGCCTCCTCCATAACGTCGAATATACTTGCCGGCACGACGATAACCGCAGGTGAATTGTCCACAATGAGTACAATATTTCCGTCAAGTATGGATGCCGCTGCTGTATCCGGTCTTTCGGTATATTTAAACTTCGGAAACGGATTAATATAAGGACCGTCAAGCACTGCCTCGGCAAGGCTTTCTATGTTCATCGTCAGTGCCTCAACATCAAGCTGTTCAATCTTATCCTTTATTTTCCTCAGAAGCTTCATATCAGCCACTCCCTCAAGATATGCCACGGAAATGTCGGTTCTCGATTTGATTCCCGCCTGAAGAATCTCCACACAGAGCCTCGGATCCCTTATACGGCGCCTTATAAGTGCCACATTTGACACTATAGTCTCCACGAATCCGTCCCTCGAACCTCTGAGTACTCTGTCCTTCCAAGGCTCATCAACGCTTCTCATCGGATATGTTCTGCAGTCGATAGCCATACACTCGCTGTAACCGTCAACAAAGTAACACGCAACTCCCGACAGAACCGCTGTCACGATGTCCTCTACATCATCAAGCAGATCAACCTCCACATAGGGTATATATTTGTCGGAGAACTCCCTCGCATTCCCGGGAATATCCTCCTCCTTGATATCCGAAAACGACTTTAAAAGTCTCTCCATTATAGTATCTTTTATGAATCCGTCAATAAAAAAGAAGCCTGCATCCTTATCCCCCAGCTTTTGTTCCCTGTATATAAGGTCAAAATTTTTATCCGCATGAAGTATATTTTTAAGTTCCCGCACATTCTCATGCAGCGAATCAGATATTTTCTTCAAATCAAGCCTCCTAACCTAACCGAAACCGCAAAATGGCATTTAGAGTACAAAAAAAGAGTAACAGATACCACCTATTTCAATGGTATCTGTTACTCCTATTGTATCCTGTATTATCTGAATTATACTAACTGGCTGCTCTTTGCGTAAAGATTTGCAACAAGCTTTGTGTACTCAACACTGCTCTTCATGGCATCCATATCATCAACCACATCACCATGATCCTTGATACGACCGAACTCAGCCTTATCATTGTCTGCGAGCTTAAGAGTAGCTGCAGCCGCCTTAAGTCTCTCTTCCTTGGTAGCATTGCTGTAATCGTCCTTGACACCTACAATCTTCATAACAGCATCAATCTCGGAATCAGACCAGTTGCCGAATCTGTTGTCCATAAGATATGCAATTCTTTCCTTACGAGTAACGCACTTAATAAAACCTCTTAACATATTAATCCCTTTCCTTTCGTGACAGCTTCTTCAAAAAACTGCCTGTCATCTCATCAGGATGACCTCTGTGTTTTTCTTTTTCCTACGAGTGCCATTATTACACACAATGTCAATACATGCAAATAGAAAAAGAATCGTTTTTTGGTAGTTTTATTGTAAAGAACAACCATATTTTTGTACAATCTGTATATGAAATGCAATTTTCTTTGTGCAAAATAATGGTTTCATGAAAGAAAATATATATCATTGTTAAAAGATTAGCACAATTTTAGGCACTCCTTGAAAACACGGAGCGCATTCTTATAAAATATTTTTTCTATGTTGCTCTCCGAAAATCCCGCATTTTTTAACGCGTCATGAAGCCTCGGAAGATACGCCGCATCCGCAAGCTCAAGCTTTCCGCCTATGCCGTCAAAATCGGAGCCGAGTGCCATGACATCCATGCCGCCGAGGTTCGTTATGTACTTTACATGGCGCACCATATCTTCGATTCTGCTCTCGGCGTCATTGCTCACATCACCCCTGTCGTTTAAGAAAGCCCCGCAGTAATTAAGTCCCGTTATGCATCCTCTCTCGCCGAACGCCCTTATCATGTCGTCAGTGAGGTTTCTGACATGCGGGTTCATAGCTCTCGCATTGGAATGGCTTGCCACAAACGGCTTGGTCGTGTTGTTATATAT
>UQZF01000016.1 GCA_900545455.1 uncultured Eubacteriales bacterium | reverse complement strand
CAACCATCTCATGCTGTCCGTCGATAAGCTGCTTTAAAATATTCTCAGCATTCTCACCGAGTGCCTTCATATCGTCCGCATCTTTTGCAAGTGCTTCAGAGTTATCGTTTACCTTGTCTATCATATTACCAATCTCAACAACGCTCTCGGATGCACTCTGTGTCTCCTGTGCAAGCATTGTAGCACCGTTAGCCATCTCATCAACCGCCCTGTCGGTGTCCTTCATATTGGTCATCGTGTTGGCTGCCGATTCACTAAGGCTGTCAGACTGTGTAAAAAGTGCTTTACTCTGAACCTTGAGGTCAGCAACAACTCCCGTAAGCTCTCCCCTGAGCTTTAACACGGCGTTCATTATATTTCCGGCTTCATCCTTAAGTTTCGCAAAACGTGCTTCCTTCTTCTCATCATCTCCGCGGAAATCAAGTGTTGCAAGCTTCTCAACAGCTCCTGCCGCATACCCTAAAGGAGAAATCATTCTTGCTATAAAGAAAAATACGGCTGCAATTGCAAGCAATCCTATAACCACCGAAATAGCCGTCACGTTTGTGATGAGCTTGGCTGAGTCAGCCATAACCTCACTGTCATCCGCCGATATCACAAGGATAAAGCTTCCGTTCTGTCCCGTATAACATGAAGCATACTTCGTGCTGCCGTTAAACTCATACTGGACAACACTTGTGTCATGGACAATTCCCGACTTTAAGTCCTGCACATAAGACTTAACCACCGCATTCTCCACACTCTTTCCTATCTTGTCCTGATTAGGATGATAGAGCATGGTTCCGTCCGCATCGACTATGTAACCATACGATGACGCAACGCCTTCAATTCCGACATCCGCCAGGACTGTCTGGAGCACTCCCGGATTAAAAGCCTTATCGGTTCCCAGATCGGCAATGATATTGTCTACCTGACGTCCGTAAGCCACAGCAATATCACTCATGTAATTCCATACAACCTTCTTGTAGCTCACTTTCGACTGATGAATTGAAAAACAATTGATTGCTCCTCCCATGACAACGCATACTATCAGCGTCATCATAATGAGCCTGAACTTGATTGACTGATAAAATTTCATCTTCATATGAAATTTCCTCCTGCACATACTTTTTACATTTTCCTTTATTTTCCCTGTAATACTACCCTTTTACGGCAGAATTTTACCATCATGTGCAGTAAGCGTCAATAAATAATCTTTCCTAATTTTAACACTGTTTTTTGGTTATTTTTTCTTCATATACCCCATCAATATCCTGATGTCGAGGTTCACTTTCGCAAGTTATTATTTTAACGGAATAAATTTGATAGCATTGTTGGAAATTATGTGTTATAATGATTATATATTTACTTGAAAAGAGGTTAATCATGACTAATACGAACGAATCCGCAGAAAATTATCTTGAAACAATATTGATTCTGAGTAAGAAGCTTCCCGTAGTCCGTGCCGTTGACATATCGAACGAACTCGGCTTTAAGAAGTCAAGTGTCAGCATTGCAATGAAGAATCTTCGACTCAAGAATCAGATTACGGTTACCGATGCCGGTTTTATATATCTCACCGACGAGGGACGTGCCATAGCCGAGATGATATATGAGCGCCATGAGCTGCTTTCCTCATGGCTTGTCACACTCGGTGTCAACCCTGAGACGGCTGCCGAAGATGCATGCAAGATAGAACATGTGATAAGCCCTGAGAGTTTTGATGCCATCAAGAAGCATGTGCATCGCAACAAGGAGGATTAATCACATGAAAAAGAATATTTTTCGATGGATGAGGGTGCAAGAACAGCTCTCCTCGGTGTATCCGTGGTCGATAACCTGCACCGTTTTATGGTATTTCAGGAGGACAGACTTCTGATGTCATTCAACGCTGCCGACAACCTCAATGTCTATCCTTATCCTTTCGACAAAGACAAAGCCCTGCAGCTTCTCTTACAGCTCGGACTTGATGAGTACACTGTTTCGCAAAAGCAAGCCGATGAATACAGCGGAGGCATGAAAAGACGTCTTGCAATAGCCAGAGCACTCTACGGATGCACCCGCGTCAGCGGACTTTTTCCGGATGCCCCCATGCTTTTGATTATGGACGAGCCTTTCAAAGGCTTGGATTATAAGCTTAAAGACCGGGTCATTCTGACTGTCAATGAAGTGTTGGACAAAACGGGCAGTGCCCTTCTTATTGTGACTCACGATGAAAAAGAGGCCGCAGCACTCGGCTGCAGCCTCGTAAAGATCTGATTGTCATACCGCAATTCCACTATCTGCCATGCAATCATATATTATTTATCATCGATGTCCCATTTATCACAGAGCGATATAATCTGGTCGGCAAACTTTCCCATATCTTTGTTGGCAAGACCGTCGCTCTTTTTCACTATCGCAAGCAGCCTCTGTGCCGCTGCAATCAGCCTTGCATATATTCCTGATGCCGGTCTGGTCTTCTTCTCCACAGGTACAGGTACAGCCTCATACTCAAATCTACCGTCGGCAAGATTAAATATCGTTCCGCTGTAAGGAGCATAAGCCCTCTGTCCGTGCTCAATCTTTAAACACTCAGTGAAGCTGACCGCAACCGAATCCTCTCCGTGAACAACAAATACCTTGTCGGGTTTCTTCTTAAATGCACTTATCCATTCTATGAGTCCGTTCTTATCCGCATGACCGCTAAGTCCCTTCATCGTGAGTATCTCAGCTCTCACCTCAATCGTCTCGCCGAAGAGCTTAACCTCCTTAGCGCCCTCCACTATCGCACGCCCCAGGGTTCCTACCGACTGATAACCGACAAAGAGTATCGTCGATTCAGGTCTCCACAGGTTGTGCTTCAGGTGATGCCTTATTCGTCCCGCATCACACATTCCCGAAGCCGATATTATGACCTTCGGTGTAGTATCGAAGTTGATAGCCTTAGATTCCTCGCTTGTGATTGAAAGGTGAAGATTCTTAAATGTCAGCGGATTAATTCCCTGCCTTACAAGTGCTGTTGCATCCTCATCATAGCACTCATCCTTGTTGTCAACGAACACTGCCGTCGCCTCCACCGCCATCGGGCTGTCCACATAGACAGGGAAATCAGGAATTCCCTTTACCAGCTGTTGCTGCTTAATCTGCCTTATAAAATACAATATTTCCTGTGTTCTTCCTACTGCAAATGATGGTATAACAACATTTCCGCCTCTTTTTAAGGTATTCTCTATAATCTGACTTAGTTGTGCCACATAGTCAATCTTCTCCGTGCCGTGAAGCCTGTCACCGTAAGTCGATTCCATCACAACATAGTCTGCATCCTCCGTATATGCGGGGTCTTTGAGCAGCGGCTGATGCTTGTTGCCGATATCTCCGGAGAAAACTATCTTACGCTCAATTCCGTTTTCATTAAGCCACACCTCAATGCTTGCTGAGCCGAGAAGATGCCCTATATCCGTAAACCGTATCTTTATACCATTGCACACTTCGACAACTTCTCCGTAAGCACATTGTGTGAACCGCTTTATAACGCCGTCGGCATCCTCCATCCCGTAAAGCGGTACCGCTGTCTCCACACTGCTGCTCCTCTTCGCCTTGCGATTCTTCCACTCAGCCTCCATAACCTGGATGTGCGCGCAGTCGCGAAGCATTATGCTGCTTAACTGTGCGGTCGCCTCGGTAGCATATATTCTTCCCCTGAATCCCCTTGCATACAGAAGCGGCAATAATCCCGAATGATCAACATGCGCATGTGTCAAAAAAACATAATCAATCATAGCCTCCGACACCGGAAGCGGTACATTCTCAAATACATTAACCCCCTGTTCCATTCCATAATCCACCAGAATATGCTTTCCGCACGCCTCAATATAATGGCAGCTTCCGGTTACCTCATGGTCTGCTCCGATAAATTCCAGTCTCATACCGACACCTCCATCGTTTCACTGCATATAATATACAATAAAATTATACTATTAATTAATGATATTTCCAAGCAATTTTTGCAATTTTTATAATAATTCAAATTATTTTGTATTCAATTTATGGCTATATCCTTAAAAGGAGGTCTCATGAAAAAAAACGTATATTTTGATAATGCCGCAACAACTCGTGTACATCCCGATGTGCTGAATGCGATGATGCCTTACTTTTGCGATGAATACGCTAATCCGGCCGGGGCATACAAAAGTGCGGCGAACTCCGAGAATGCCATCAACCGTGCCCGCATACAAGCCGCCGGGCTTATAAGAGCGCGTCCGGGTGAAATATATTTTACAAGTGGCGGCTCCGAATCGGACAACTGGGCCATAAAAGGATATTCGAGAGGAATCCGAAAAAAAAGACAAGGTGCCTCATGCCACATAATCACCTCCTCAATCGAGCACAACGCAGTCATCAACTCCTGCAAGACCCTCGAAGCAGAAGGTTTTTCCGTGACCTATCTTCCATGTGATTCACAGGGGTTCGTACACCCGGAGGCTGTGCTCTCGGCTCTCAGGGAAGATACCATCCTTATATCCGTCATGACCGCCAACAACGAGGTCGGCTCAATACAGCCGATAAAAGCAATAGGCCAGATTTCGCGCAGACACCAGATAGTATTCCACACCGATGCCGTTCAGGCTTACGGTCACATACCTATCAATGTAAATGAATGCATGATAGATATGATGAGCGTCAGCGCCCACAAATTTCACGGGCCTAAAGGTGTCGGCTTTTTATATATACGAACCGGGCTTGAACTGCCAAGCTATATCGACGGCGGCTCACAGGAGAACGGCCACCGCGCAGGAACTTCAAACGTGCCCGGCATAGTCGGTCTTGGAAAAGCATGCGAAATATCGGGACGCAATATGCAGAGAAACCTGAACACGCTGACGCGTCTGCGCAGCCGTATAATCCGCAGGATAAAACAGGGGCTTCCCGACGTAGTATTGACAGGTTCGGAACAGATGCGCCTTCCCAACAATATAAGCTTCTGTTTTCCACAGGTCGAATCGGCAGCCCTTCTCGCCATTCTCGATTCCGAAGGAATATGCGCTTCTGCCGGAAGTGCCTGCTCGACAGGCGCTGCCGGACCATCACATGTCCTTATTGCGATGGGAATAAACCCCGACCTTGCCGGCGGTTCATTAAGGCTGACAATATCCGATGAAAACACGCTGCAGGAGGCAGACTTTGTCGCCGACACGGTAATAAAAGCGGTAAAAAAGCTGAGGATGATGAGATAATTGTATCTTGTATACTAGTTGACAATATTAAATAACTTGTTATAATTAAAATATACTTTACGGATTTTCACTTATAGAGGAGGTATACAAATGCAAATGACTTTTCGCTGGTACGGCGAGGGCAACGACACCGTTACCCTCGACCAGATCCGCCAGATTCCCGGCGTTGACGGAATTGTATGGGCACTTCATGACAAGCAGCCCGGTGAAATATGGGAGCCTGCCGAAATTGAGCCCGTCGTAAATCGGATTAAATCTTATGGCTTCAATGCCGATGTCGTGGAAAGTGTAAATGTACATGACGATATTAAAATAGGGCTTCCGACGCGCGACCGATACATTGAAAATTATAAGCAGACCATCAGAAATCTTAAGCAGTTCGGTGTCAAGGTTGTATGCTATAATTTCATGCCGGTATTCGACTGGACAAGAACGGACCTTTTCCATCCGGTGGGCGATGGTTCCACAGCACTGTATTATGAGAAAGATAAAATAATCAATGACCCGAACGAGATGGCAAAATACATCCTTGAAAAGTGCGAAGGCTTCACAATGCCGGGCTGGGAACCCGAGAGAATGGAACATCTCAGCGAGCTTTTTGAAGCCTACAAGGATGTCACAAAAGAAAAGCTGTGGGACAACCTCAAGTATTTTCTTGAAGCAATTATGCCCGTCTGCCGTGAATGCGATATAAAGATGGCCATACATCAGGACGATCCGCCTTGGGACATATTCGGACTTCCGAGACTGCTTGTCGACGAACCTGCCATTGACAGATTTTTGAAGATGGTTGACGACGAGTACAACTGCCTTACCCTCTGCTCCGGATCGCTTGGCTCTAATCCGGAGAATAATGTAGCCGACATAATAAGAAAACACTGTGGCAGAATTGCCTTTGCACATATCAGGAACGTAAAGCACTTCCCTAACGGAGATTTTTCCGAGGCATCACATCGTGACTGTGACGGTGACATCGGAATTCTTGACATTGTCAAGGCATATCATGACTGTGGTTTTAACGGTTATGTGCGCCCTGACCACGGACGCCATATATGGGGCGAAAAATGCCGTCCCGGATATGGTCATTACGACCGCGCTCTCGGTGTCATGTACCTGTTAGGCTGCTTTGACACGCTTGATAAATTTGACAAAACACTCAGATAATTTTTACCGCAGCATTAGCATTGAAGAATGGAGATTCAGCATGAAGCTTACTTTAGAAGGAATTAAAAAACGTAATGATTGGAACGGTTACAAGCTTCCCGGCTATGATACCGAAAAAATGTGTCTTACAACACAGGCACATCCTGTATGGCTGCACTTTGGGCCCGGGAATATTTTTCGTGCATTTATATGTGCCGCAGCACAGAGATTGTTAAACCAAGGCGATGCCTCAACCGGAATTATCTGTGCCGAAAGCCACGGAACAGAGATTATCACCGAATGTTATCGCCCGCATGACAACCTGTGTGTGTCAGCAACCATGAACTCAGACGGAAGTATTGACAAAGAAGTAATCGGCTCAGTTGCCGAATCGCTCACAACCCGGTACGATATGGACAGACTCACCGAAATATTCTGCGCTCCGACCCTGCAGATGGTATCATTTACCATCACTGAAAAGGGCTATGCGATAAAGGACAGCTCCGGTGTTTTCACACAGACAGTTAAAAACGATATGGATAATGAACCTCAAAAATGTTCCCACCTTATGTCAATGCTTGCCATGCTCTGCATAAAACGTTTTCACGCATGCGGCAGACCTCTCGCACTGGTATCGATGGATAACTGTTCACACAACGGTGAAAAGCTGGAAAACGCAGTCATGACAATAGCCTCAGCCTGGAAAGAGCATGGATATATTGACGATGAGGAGTTATCATATCTGAAAAACTCCGTGTCATACCCTTGGAGCATGATTGATAAGATTACATCGAGACCCGATGCTGAAGTAGAAAAAATCCTTGAATCGGACGGCATCGAAGATATCAAGGCTTTTGTGACCCCCGGCGGTGCATACACTGCCCCGTTCGTCAATGCTGAAAAACCTGAGTATCTTGTTATAGAGAACAATTTTCCCAACGGCAGACCTGCCCTTGAAAAATCCGGCATTTTGTTCACCGACCGCGATACGGTTAACAAAGTCGAAAAGATGAAGGTATGCACATGCCTCAACCCGCTCCACACATGCCTCGCGATATACGGCTGTCTTCTGGGCTATACTTCAATATCTGATGAAATGAAGTCTCATGAACTTAAGACCTTTATCACGAGAATGGCATATGAAGAAGGCATGCCCGTCGTTGTAAATCCCGGAATAATCAATCCTGCGGACTTTTTGGACGAGGTTCTCACACGGAGACTTCCTAACCCATTCATGCCTGACACGCCTCAACGTATTGCCACCGACACCTCTCAGAAGCTTCCGATACGTTTTGGCGAAACAATAAAGCTTCACCTTGAGCGCGGCAGTGTGAAATCTTTGCGTTTCATACCTCTCGTCCTTGCCGGCTGGCTCAGATATCTTATTGCAATTGACGACAACGGAAATGCCTTTTCACCGTCAAGCGACCCCCTCCTGAGTGAATGCCGTGATATGCTGGATGGTATAACCTTAGGCTCTCATGTGACAACGGACAGGCTGCTGCCGCTCCTCTCAAACACCAATATATTCGGTGTAGATCTGGCAGAAGCAGGACTTGCCGACAGGATTACCGGCTATTTTAATGAACTGCTTGCAGGCAAAGGTGCCGTGCTCGCCACACTAAAAAAATATATACTGTAAGAAAGAATACACTATGAAAATTTTGTCAAGAAATCCGGACGAGACAGGGCGTGCATACGCCCTGCGCGTCCTAAAAGAGAACATAACCGATACAACTCTTATACCCGGAACTCTACTGTCGGAAAATGAAATTGCGAAAGAACTCGGACTGTCACGTGTTCCTGTCCGTGAAGCCCTTATCGAACTTGCCAAATCAGATATCGTGGAAATACTGCCCCAGCGCGGAAGCCGTGTCTCCTTAATTGACCTGAAGCTTGTCGATGAAGCCGGCTTTTTCCGCCGCACCTTAGAATGTGCGGTTATAAAGCTGATCTGCGGGCGCAGTGCATACGCTCCCCTGCCCGAAGACTTTCTCCTCGCTCTCGGTGCCAATTTAAAACTTCAGGACTTCTATATTGAGAATCCTTCTCCCGACAAGCTCATGGAACTTGACAACGAATTCCATCATCTGCTTTTTTCATTTGCCGACAAGGAACGCTGTTACAGAATGTGCCGCGATATGGGAATACATTTTGACAGGATACGGCATCTTGCGCTCCATTCGGTAAAAGATTTAAAGATTGTGAACGACCATCATTCAATATATGATGCAATATGCTCAGGCAATGCAGATTACGGCGAAAAACTTATGTCCGCCCATCTTTCACGGTTTAAGATTGACGAAGAACTTATACGAAAAGATTTTCCCGATTATTTTGTTAACTAATCTCTACTTTTGACCGCTTTTTATGTCAATATATTGCAGTGTAATTTTGATTGCAAATTCCCGCCTTATTCTTTATAATCAGATTATATATGAGTGTATTATGCACTCCTCGTAACACTTAACTATATAATGAACCAAGAAGGGAGAATACTATGAAATTCGGTTACTTTGATGACGTCAACAAAGAGTACGTCATAACCACACCTAAGACTCCTCTGCCATGGATTAACTACCTTGGCTGCGGCGAGTTCTTTTCACTGATTTCCAATACCTGCGGCGGCTACACCTTCTACAAGGATGCCAAGCTTCTGCGTCTTACAAGATATCGCTACAACGATGTTCCTAACGATATCAACGGAAAGTACTTTTACATAAAAGACGGAGATACTGTCTGGAATCCCGGCTGGAAACCGACAAAGACTCCTCTTGACAGCTACGAGTGCCGTCACGGTATGGGTTACAGCCGTTTTACTTCTTCTAAGAACGGACTCAAGGCCGATATGCTCTCATTCGTTCCCATGAACGACAATTGTGAGGTTACAAGACTTATCCTTACTAATTTTTCGGATAAAGCGAAAACCTTTTCGTTATTTTCCTACGTTGAGTTCTGCCTCTGGAATGCCGACGATGATTCGCGAAATTTCCAGAGAAATTTAAGCACGGGCGAAGTTGAGATTGATGGCTCCACCATCTATCACAAGACTGAGTACCGTGAGCGCCGCAATCACTATGCAATATACTCTGTCAACCACCCTATCGACGGTTTCGACACAATCCGCGACGAGTTTTTAGGTGCATACCGCGGAGCCCATGAGCCTGAGGTTGTTGAACAGGGGCATTCTAAGAATTCCGTTGCAAGCGGCTGGTCACCAATCGCTTCCCAGCAGATTAATCTCACACTCGAGCCGGGCGAGAGCGAATCCCTTATCTTCGTATTGGGCTACATCGAGAATCCACAGGATGAGAAGTGGGAAGCTCCTAATGTTGTAAACAAGAAGCGTGCCAAGGAGATGCTTGCACGCTATGCTACAGACGAGCTCTTCAATGAGGCTTTTTCAGACCTCAACGAATACTGGAGCAATCTTCTCTCCAAGTATGAGGTTGAATCAACCAACCCTGAAGTTAACCGTATGGTCAATATCTGGAACCAGTACCAGTGTATGGTCACATTCAATATGAGCCGTTCTGCCTCATACTATGAGTCAGGTATCGGACGAGGAATGGGCTTTAGAGATTCATGTCAGGATTTACTCGGTTTTGTACATCTCATTCCTGACCGCGCAAGAGAGAGAATTATAGACATCGCTTCCACTCAGTTTGAGGACGGAAGTGCTTACCATCAGTATCAGCCACTCACCAAGAAGGGCAACTCCGACATCGGAAGCGGCTTCAACGATGATCCGCTGTGGCTCATCGCCGGAACAAGTGCATATATCCGTGAGACAGGCGATATGTCGATACTTGATGAGATGGTACCGTTTGACAATGATGAGAGCAAGGCAAGACCTCTTCTTGAGCATCTCAAGCGCTCATTCGACTACATTGTCAACCATAAGGGGCCTCATAAGCTTCCTCTCATTGGACGTGCAGACTGGAACGACTGTCTGAACCTCAACTGTTTCTCCGAGCACCCGGGTGAGTCTTTCCAGACATTCGGTCCTTCCGAAGGTCCTGTTGCCGAATCGGTATTCATTGCCGGCATGTTCGTAAAATACGGAAAGGAATACGCTGAACTCTGCTCCTTAAGAGGCGACGAAGCGGAAAGCTCCCGTGCACTTGACGAAGTTGATGCCATGTATGATGCCGTACTTGAAAGCGGCTGGGACGGTGACTGGTTCCTTCGTGCCTATGATGCATACAGCCACAAGGTTGGTTCTAAGGAATGTGAGGAAGGTCAGATATATATTGAACCGCAGGGATTCTGTGTACTCGCCGGAATCGGTGTCAAGGAAGGTCTTGCAAAGAAGGCTCTTGACTCTGTCAAGGAAAGACTTGACACAAAGTACGGTGTCATGATTCTTCAGCCTGCATACACAAGATATCACCTCGAACTTGGTGAAATCTCCTCATACCCACCAGGATACAAGGAAAATGCCGGAATCTTCTGTCACAACAACCCTTGGGTTTCAATAGCTGAAACTGTTATCGGCAGGGGCAACAGAGCTTTTGAAATCTATAAAAAGACATGTCCTGCATATATTGAGGGCATAAGTGAAATTCACCGCACAGAACCTTATGTATATTCACAGATGGTTGCAGGTGCCGACGCTAAGTTCCACGGCGAAGCCAAGAACAGCTGGCTTACCGGAACGGCAGCATGGACATTTGTCAACATCTCCCAGTATATACTCGGCGTATACCCTACCCATCACGGACTGAGTGTTAACCCATGTATACCTGAGGGCTTCGGTGACTTCAAGCTTACAAGAAAGTTCCGTGAGGGAACATACCATATAACTGTCAAGAATCCTGACAATGTACAGAAAGGTGTCAAGAGCATGCTCGTTGACGGAAAGCCTGTTGACGGATGCGTAATTCCTTATGTAAATGGTCAGACAGAATACAATGTTGAGATAGTTATGGGTTAAAATTTTCTAAAAAGTCAAATGTGCTGCCGGTTAATACCGACAGCACATTTTTACTTTACCTTCTTTCCGTTTAACACAGCCTCAGTCAAATCATCACCTCGATAGACAAGCTTTAATGAGAAAAACGGTGCCTCCTCGTCAAGCAGACGAAGAAAAATCCTGTCGCCTTCCCAGAGATTAAGCTTGAAAATCTCTGATTTTTTAACCCATTCAAGAACCCCCTCATTGCATTCTTTCATCGAACCATCAGGTTCAGTCACACTCCCCTTAAATCCGTCAGCCGTATACAGACTCATATATTCTGCCGGATTGTCCTCATAGACAAAGGTCACTATTCCTCTGTAGCTGTACGACGTCAGCTCAAGCCCTGTCTCCTCATACACTTCTCTCAAAAGACACTCCTCAGGACTCTCCCTGTCCTCAAAATGTCCCCCGACGCCAATCCATTTATCCTTATTCACATCATTCTTTTTAGATACTCGGTGAAGCATAAGATATGCTCCGTCCTTCTCTATATAACACAATGTGGTAAGCGGTGATTTTGCCATATATGTCCTCTTCTCTTTCTTATAATAATTGGTTATTTTTAAACAAGTTCGATGCTCTCACCGGCCTCGCAGGTAATATGTCTCTCACCTTTATGTGCTCCGAACGGAATCTTAACCATTGTGTCGATGTCCGAATATGCAAAAAGAACCGCCTTTTTAAGTTCTCTATTCTCCCAGCTTATGTCGACTGAGGCATTGCCTGCCACACGCACTCCATATATATGCCCGGTGCTCCATTTTGCAGGCAGAGCAGGAAGAAGAACAATTCTGTCCTCATTACTCTGAACAAGCATCTCTGCAATTGCAGCCGTAGCCCCGAAGTTGCCGTCTATCTGAAACGGCGGATGCTTGTCAAAAAGATTCGGATATGTCGACGAGGTAAAAAGCTTACACAGATTGTCATAAGCCGCCTCACCGTCCCAGAGCTTGGCATAATGGTTGATAATCCACGCCCTGCTCCAGCCTGTGTGTCCTCCGCCATGCGACAATCGTCCCTCAAGTGTCCTTCTTGCCGCCTCTGCAAGCTCCGGAGTGCCATCCACGGTTATCTGTGATGACGGATGCAGCCCATACAGATGTGATATATGTCTGTGTCCCGGCTCAAATTCTTCATACTCTTCACGCCATTCAAGAATTCTGCCGTCATGCCCTATCGTAGTAGGAAGAAGCCTCTTAACAGCGTTCTTAATCTGTTCATTGAGTTCATCCTCAACTCCCAAAACAGCAGCCGCCTTGATACACTGATTAAACAAATCCCTTATAATCTGATTGTCCATCGTCACACCTACACCGTTAGCGCCTTTCTCCCCATTCGGAAGAATATAGCTGTTCTCGGGTGACACTGACGGACATGTCATAAGATAACCATCAACTTCTATCATAAAATCCAGGAAGAACCTTGCTGCTTCCCTCATTATATCAAAATTCTCCCTGAGGAAGCTCTCGTCCTTAGTGTAGACGTAATGAGTCCACTGATGTGTACACAGCCACGCTGCACCCATAACCCAATATGACCCCGGAATCCACAAGTCCTGTACCGATGTCTCACCCTCTATATTGGTATTGTGATGTGCAACAAAGCCGCGGCATCCGTACATTGTTTTTGCAGTTTTCTGACCATTCGGAAGCATCTTCCTGAGAAGCGCAAACAATGGTTCATGACACTCTGAAAGATTACAGTTCTCCGCAAGCCAATAGTTCATCTCCGTGTTGATATTGATTGTATATTTGCAGTCCCAAGGTGGGAGCATGTCCTTGTTCCACAAGCCCTGAAGCGTGGCAGGAAGTCCTCCCTTCCTGCTGCAAGAAATGAGAAGATATCTTCCGAAATCAAAATACAATTTAAACAGATATTCACTCACTCTGCCTTCCTTCGCATCGGCAAGCAGCTTATCCGTCGTTATAAATTCAATCTCTTCCCCGGATTCATTGAGTGAAAATTTAACTCTTCCGAATAATTCTTCATAATCCCTTATATGCTCACAAAGCAGTTCATCGAAGCCTTTGTTCAGAGCAGCATCAAGAACATCTCCTATTCTGCTCTTTAAAAGCCCAAGGGCAATCTCACTCTCCCAAACTGCGCCACATTTATCGCTTTCATATTCCTCGGATATATTCTCTGCGAGAAGTCTGCCAAGTTCATCCTTGCAATGATATGTACTGTCAGCCGTAAGATACAGCCATACCCTGTCTGCATTTTCAACCACAATATACTCTCCGAGCTGTCTAACACTTCCGCCGTCACTCACAACTCTCAGTGCCATCGCAAAATCATAGCCGTGCTTACCCAAATCCCCATGCATTACTATCGTATCTCCAGCTATTCTGTCAACACCGTTGTATGCACGCTCAGGTCTTGAGAAACGTGCCTCTAAGCTTATCGCTCCGGGCTTATCCGCCTCAATGCACATCACAATACAATCCGCCGGATGGGACGCAAATATACTTCTCCTGTATTTCACACCTCCGCATGAATATTCAACCTTGGCAATCGCATTCTCAAGATTCAGTTCCCTGATATAATCCGTCACCTCACCACGGTGCAAAAAATCAATGTACAAGTCTCCAAGCGTCTGATACGGATGCGCGCTCTCAGGGCATCCCGACATGGTAAGACGCATCAGCCTCTCAGCCTCAGATATCCTGCCTTCCAGCAGAAGTTTTCTTATCTCAGGAAGATTCTCCAGCGTGTCAGGGTTGTCCCTGTCCATCTTTCCTCCGTACCAGATGCTCTCCTCATTGAGCTGAACATGCTCATTTACAACTCCTCCGTATACCATCGCTCCCATACGGCCGTTTCCTATGGGCAATGCCTCCTCCCACTCGACCGCCGGTACATTATACAGCAGCTTAGACATATCGCACCCTCTCATTTCTTTTCATTCTGCCAGTCAACGAGATCCGCAAGTGTTATATTGTCAACAACATTGTCAACAGCATCATTTATTTTCTGCCATATCCTGACTGTGACACACCCGTCAGCCCTGTCGCACTCTATAGCACCGTTGCCGACACAGCTTACCGGTGCAAGGTCTCCTTCCGTAGTTCTTAATATCATTCCAACCGTGTATTCTTTAGGCTCTTTCACAAGAAGATAGCCTCCCTGCGGTCCCCTGATACTTCTCACATATCCTGCTTTGTTGAGCACCGATATAATCTGTTCGAGATATTTTTCCGAAATCTGTTGTCTTGCAGCTATGTCATTAAGGCTGACAGGCTTTCCCGACGTATCCGATGCCAGATCAAGCATAAGCCTTATCGCATATCTGCCCTTAGTTGATATTTTCATTTTAATGCTCCATTTCACTGTTATTTGCCGTCATCCAGCAATTCTTCAAATTTTTCCACCGCCATAGGCTTATAGTAAAGATACCCCTGAGCATTGGTGCAGCCGCACTCTGACAGGAACTTCTCCTGCGCTTCATTCTCAACACCTTCCACTATAATATCAAGATTAAGCTCTTTCAGCATTTGAACCGTGTGCCTTAATATACTCTGACTCTTAGGATTCTCTATGTCATCAATGAATCCCTTATCTATCTTAATCTCATCAACAGGCTGATTTTTAAGCATGGTCATCGTTGAATATCCGATTCCGAAATCGTCCATGGATATAGTAAATCCATAGCTTCTAAGTTCATCCATATTATCATACATTATTTCCTGATTCTCTGAGAATCCGCTCTCAGTCAGCTCAAGCGGCACATACTTAGGCGGAACATTATACTTCTTTGAAAGATTTATTATGGTATCCTTAAATGAAGGGTCAAAAGCATGAAGTCTTGATATGTTTATCGATATAGGTTCAACCCTCTTTCCTTCCGCGAGCCGCCTCCCGATAAAGCTGAACACCCTTGTCCACACATATATATCCACATCTATAATAAGCCCGTTGCGTTCAACGACAGGTATGAACTCTCCCGGTGACACCATGGAATTGTCCTTATAACGCCATCGCACAAGAGCCTCGCCGCCTATTATTTTTCTGTCGTTAATGTTGACCTTAGGCTGTATATATATGCATAGCTGCTCATCCTCAAGTGCATCGACAATATCATTTTCTATCATCTTGTTGACAAGCATCTGCTTGCGCATCTTAGCATCAAAGAAAGCATACTTTGCATAGAACTTTCCCTTAATGGTAGCAAGTGCCATCGTAGCATAGTCACTCATAAGACTTACGGACATGGTCGAATAGTCAGCAATACATATTCCGAATGCCGGAAGAGCCTTATACGGCATCTTATATTCTGCAATATGCTCACCGATTCTCTCGGTAATGGCTACGAGTTCCTGTTCCTGTTCAAATGGTGTAAATACGGCAAATGTATCCGCCCTGAAATGTGACAAAACCACATGTTCGCCGCTCTCGCACCTCAGCGCATCGGCAGTCGCCTTTAAAAGACCGTCTCCCACATCCCTGCCGCAGAACTCATTTATCGCTTTGAAGTTGGAAAAATCGAGTACAATCATCGCAAACTTGAGTTCAGGATTGGCAAGCATCTCTTCCTGCGCCTTGTACTGAAACGCACGGAGATTATACAGGTCTGTCATAAATGTCCTGTTGGATTCCATATTATTCTCAGCAAGCTTCCGCAGTGAATAAATATAAAGTTCGAAATCCTTTCTATCCATACCGTATAGTTTTTCCGTATTAATATTTTTTTTATCGTCCGGCATATTGTTCATATATCCTCTTATTCTTCCCGCATTCACGGGATATATTTAGTCAAGTCTTTTCTTGCTATTCTTGATTTTGTACATATTCTTATCTGCTTCCTGCAGATAGTACTCAAAATTTCTCTTCTCCGACGGTTTTGTAATCGCAAGTCCCATGCTTATATGTATATTGTCCTCAGCAAGTCTTGCTACGGCATTATTTCTAAACTTTTCCCCATCGCCGCTGTCGTTGCACGGAAAGAACGCAACAAACTCGTCTCCTCCGAACCGGTACACATATCCATCTTTAGGGCACTCATCCGAAAGTACTTTAGCAATTGTTCTTATAATTTCATCCCCGCGCTCATGACCATAAGTATCATTAATTTTTTTGAACGAATCCGCATCGGCAAATGTAACTGCACATATCCTGTTCTCACGACAGAACTTCAAATACTGAGGCTCTATCATCTCACTGTATGCAAGTCTGTTGTATAATCCCGTAAGCTGGTCGCGGTTATATATATCTTTCAGCTTTCTGTTAACTTTCTCTAAACGGAACTTCGCATAAAGGTTCTCCATATTTCTGACAACCGTATTGTGTATGTCATAAAAAAACGGATTGTCATACAAAAAACTTCCGTTAATCAAAACGCTGTAACCGACAGTTCTGTTTCTGAAATGAATCGGTGTAAACATATATACATTGCCGGAGCCATTTTCTTCAATATATTCCTTCAAAAAGCCGGCACTCTCTCCAGTATACATCTTCTGCTTATCGCCAAGATATGCCGTTATAAACATATCCTTTTCATATCCGGTAACCGGAAACACGTCCTCATCGTCAGAATCATAGAGCCTTTTGTCGATTACTATTCCAAACCCGTCACATTCAAGGCTCATGAAATAATCGGTAACCATGGCAAACAATTGCTCATAGGATGTGCATTTTGCCATGTTTCCCTCAAGTCTTATAAGTTCTTCCTCTCTTCTCAGTTTGTCAATGCTTCCTATAATGTCATTCTTTACATATTTTCTGTAATCGAGCAGTCCTGAGTTCGGACATCCGCAACTCTCGGTGAATATACATTCCGACTCGATGAATGTATTCTCAAATGCCGCCCTGCCATTCCATATATCATCAAGAACCTCCATGCACCTTGCACCAATCTGTTCCCGCTTAAGACTCACGGTTGTTATCTGCGGTTCAAAGTACATTGCCTTATCAAGGTTGTCAAAACCTGTCACCCTGAAGTCTCCCGGAATCCTATACCCCATATTCTGTGCGCAATGGCAGAGTCCCGTCGCAATATTATCATTGGCACATACAAAAGCGTCCGGAAACTTAATCTTTCCTCCGCTCGCCGATTGTTTTTCCACATACTCGCTGAAGTATCTCACCCCTGTGTCAAAATCGTAATCTCCATACCACACCGGATTGCATCTTATGTCGATTCCAAGCCTCGTAAGTGCATTTCTGTATGCCTGCACACGCTGCACATTTTCAAAATTCTCTCTTGGACCTCCGGCATATATATAACTTCTGCATCCATGTTCCGTATAAAGATGCTCTATAAACTGCTCTATTGTTCTGTTATTGTCTATTCCCACATAATAAAACCCGTCGATATTACATGCTATGCTTACAGCCGGTACCCCTGCCCTCTTAATATGCTCTATCAAATTTTTAAGCACATTCTCATCCCTGATGTTAAGACAGTCAAGTATAATCCCGTCATACTCTGAAAGTTCAGGAAGATTATATATATTATACTCCCCCTGATTATACAGTTCATCAGTACTCCAATTGCCATGGCAGTTGAACTGGTAAAGGCATATATCCTCATCGGACGCATCAATATATGACCTGATGCCTGCAACCCAAGCGTACACAATCAGACGCTTCCATCCATCAGAAATCAAAGCGACTTTTTTCATAAGCGTATCCCCAATTTAATATATTCCGCAGTATCAGCCTGAAGATCTCCAAGTTCCATGCTGTCTGTGTTTACGCTTATTATACCATTATTCCATCCTCTTGTCATTCAAAAAAACAAAGGCGAAGAAGCATTTCCCCGCCTTTGTTTAACACTTATATTACTTATTGAAATGTGCAACCTTGAACTTTCTGATAAGCTCCTCAAGTGCCGTTGCCTGTGCATTCATCTGCTGGCTTGAAGCAGCACATTCCTGTGAAGTGGCCGAGTTGGTCTGGACAACATCATTAATCTGTTCAACACCCTGCTTAATCTGCTCAAACGATTCATTCTCATTTGCAAGCTCCTCTGCAACCTCATTAACTTCTTTTGTTATAATCTTAGATCCGCTCACAACATCGGAAAGCTGCTTGGCAGCCTCATCGGCGGCAATAATACCGTTTTCAACTGCTCTGACCGATGTCTCAATAAGTGCTGTGGACTCCTTTGCCGCATTGGCACTCTGTGCCGCAAGCACGGATACCTGGTCTGCCACAACAGCAAATCCCCGTCCCGCATCTCCTGCTCTCGCAGCCTCAATTGAAGCATTGAGTGCTAAGAGATTCGTCTGTGACGCAATATCATTGATTGTCTCAATAATTTTGCCGATTTCCTTAGATGACTTCTCAATCTCATCCATTGAAGCAACCATCTTTTCCATCTTCTCATTGCCGTCCATTATGCTGCTTCCCACATTCTCAACCTTGGCACTTATAGCCTTAACACTCTGTGCATTGCTTGAAACCCTGTCCGCAAGTGTCTCAATGGTTGCAGTAAGCTCCTCAGTAACTCCTGCCTGATCCGTTGCTCCCTGTGCAAGGTCTGTTGCTCCTTGTGCAACCTGATCCGAACCTGCCTTAACCTGGTCTGCCGCTCTCTGAATCCCCTTAACCGTATCTGCCATGCTTCTCTCAAACTTCATAAACGAATCAAGAATTCCTATGAAATCGCCTTTCCATTCAACCTGTGGCTGAACGTCAAAATTACCGTCAGAGAATTTCTTCATGGCACGTCCTATATCGTCGACATACTGTGCAAGTGTATCAAGTGACTCCTTAAGAGCCTCACCGAGCTTACCTATTTCATCATCTGATTCTATCTCAATTTCACTGTGGAGATTTCCCTTTGATAGCTCAACAGCCGTCTTATCAAGTGCCTTGAGAGGCTTAACTATGGACTCTACAATCACCTTTCCAAGCTTCATTGAAACAATTATTGCTCCTGCAATAAATAAAATGATAACCACAATGCCGCCGATAACCGATACAAATATTCCCTTTACCGCATCATCCGTCAAATCATCGGTAATCTTATCTATCTCATCGGAGATTGCTAAAACTCCGTTGAGTGCAGGTGCACACTGCTCAAGAATCATGTGCTGAGCCTCTTCCTCTTCACCGTTTTCAATCTTCTTCATAATTGAATAAGCTACATCACCCCATGATGTCAGCGCATCGGAATATTCATTATAGAGTGAGGCATCAATAACATCTGCCTGCTTTAAAATATTAAGCTGATTTCCAATATCGGTTATATTCGCCTCAACAGTCTCCCTATAACTGCTGTATGTTGAGGTATCCGGATTCATCGCCATCTCCCTGATGTTTCTCGCTGCGATATTAATATCAATTATACTCTGTTTAGCAGCCGAATCCGCCTTGTTAACCGTTCCGACATAGCTTTTGAAATTGCCGAAAATCACTCCAAAACCTATAATACTCATGATTTCGGATAATACCATGATAAAAATTACAACAGCATATCCATAATTAAGTCTTTTGCTCAATTTCATTTTCTTAAGTTTATCCTTCATGTCAATTCCTCCTCTAAAATAGTCCCTTAGTACTACATCACATCTATTCTAGCAGAGATGTTACATATGTCAAATTAAGATTTGGTTAAGACGCAATAAATAATTAGTACTTTATTATTAATTTTCTAAAATGTCATGGAAAAAAAAGTAAATTTATGTTAGAATATTGGATTAAAGACAAGTAAAGGAGTAGGAAATGGATTACTCAAAAGAAACAATTCTGATAGTTGACGATTCACGTTTTCAACGTACTGTAATAAAAGAAATATTCAGCGAACAGTTTAACCTTCTTTAGGCAGCATCCGGCGGCGAATGTATGCGTATCATTCAGGAGAATACGGCAGAGATAGATCTGCTCCTGTTAGACCTTGTCATGCCGGGCATAGACGGTTTCGAGGTTCTAAGTAGACGCCAGAGCATGCAGGAATTTCTCGACATTCCCGTAATCGTGCTCACCACAAGCGATGACCAGGCAATACAGGCAAAGGCGTATGAGCTCGGTGCCAACGACTTTCTGACCAAGCCTCTTGACGAGAACACAGCCCTGTCAAGAATCAACAACCTCTTAAAATCCAAGCGCAGAGTGAAATCTCTCATCCAGAAGTATGTAGAGTTCAAGGTAAAGTCAGAGCTTGACGAGATGACGGGACTTTTTAACAAGGTCACAACCGTGAACCTTATCTCGGACGTGCTTTTAAAGTCTCCGAACAAGCCTCATGCACTTCTCGTTGTGGATATAGACAACTTCAAGGCAATCAACGACGTGTTCGGTCACACCGTCGGCGACCATACAATATCAATAGTCTCCAACGTCATAGCATCACAGTTTACAGGCTCCGATGTAGTCGGAAGAATCGGAGGCGACGAGTTCGTAATCTTTGTGCGCGATGTTGAGCACCGCAAGGATGTCTATGAAAAGACCAACGCGCTGGTAAATACAATCTCCGCCAAGGAGAATCTATCAATACCTGACAATGTGACCATAAGCATAGAACTTGCCTTCTCGGACGGAACCGAGCAGGACTACTCCGCCCTCTTTGCGAAGGCTGACGAGGCACTCTACTCATCCAAGCATTCCGGCAAATCCTGTTACAGCGAGTACGGCGTTGAGACCGTAGATGCACAGCTTCAATCCCGCACAATACTTGTAATGTCTAACTCGCGCAATGTCCTGAGTATGCTTGAATTTGCCTGTGATTCCATGACTGACGCAAAGCAGGTCGGCTCCATTGATGAAATCAGCTCCGCGATAGCGGGCAGCACACAGTCTGTCTCCTGCATATACATTGACATCTCGGACACCGCCGACAATGGCAGTGAGCTTTTAGAGGCAATACACAACATTCCTCTCTCAGGTATACCTCTTGTCGTTATATGCCGCGAGGGAAGCATGGCGCAGATACGCCTTGCCGCATCCTACGATTTCACATCAGACATACTGTTCTCGCCGCTTGAGACCGCGACATTGAAGCGCAGGGTTGCCGAACACCTTAAAGAGCGAAATTGATATACCGTATACATCTTAAAGATAAATTCGACAAAACAGCCGTATAAAAGAAACCGTGGGCACAACTGCGCCATTGCAGCCGTGCCCGCGGTTTTCTTATTTTTCAGTATTATACATAGCCACCGCTCTACGATGTCGAGCCGCATATATAATAGTTGAGCCCGTTTCTTCTAAACAGGAACTCGCGCCTTGCAAACTTCCCTGTGCTTGCAATGTAGTAATACAAGCCGCAGTCCGCCCTGTCGCTCTCACCGTCCTCAGTGCCCTCGGCTATCAGTATGAATTGAGCGGCATCGCCTAAGACCTCGGCTCCGTCCGCCTCATAGTCCTCCGTCACGCGGATAACATCCGATGCCTCCAGAAAATCAGATAAAGAACCCGACACCTCGATCACCTCGCCCCCGACAATGATATACGGAATCTGACCGTACTATCTCAGCACCGCGAGCTGTTCATCATACGCTTTCCCTGAACCGTAATAATCGCTTCCGAAGCCGTTCACCGAGATTGCGATGCTTCCCGCAAGCATGATGACCTCTGCCGCAAGCCTCACCAACTGTTTCTCAAACAACGACGCTATGGAATATACGCAAAGTACAATCACGAGTATCTCCAGCATATCCACCGGATAATAGTATCTTGTTGAGTTTACGGGGCTTATATACCTCACAATTCCCGCATACATTACGGCTGTGACCGTCATTTTTACAACCAGCTCTTTGAGCCTTGGATACTGCTTCTTTATTCCCGGTATAGCTAAAAATGCAATTATCAATATCGGTACCAGCCACTCGGCTATCTTGTAGCCCCACTGAAATACCGACATCTGCATAATCACAAGACCGTCGAGCATGAGCGGAATATTGCTGAACACATTGAGACTTCTGTCCGTCATTGAGGATGTGATAAATCTCTTTAATATGGCTTCTATCCAGAAGTTCCAAAGCAACGTCGACAAAGCCACCGCCAAAACCATCGCCGCAAGGTATAAAAGTATGTCCTTAAATCTTTTGTTCACGCAGTCGTATACCGCCTCAACTATAAAGAACATTATTCCAAACAGCGCAAAATAATATTGCGTCAGAAATCCTCCTGCCGTAACGAGCGCAAGCCATATATACAGGCGGATATTCCTTTTTTCCCTGTCCATTATGAGAATGTTGATATACACGAACGCCGCCAAAAAAAACGTCATCATCATGTACATTCTTATCACGGTCATATCAGACAAGGTGCTCTTATTCACGACATAAATCATCACAGTCGCAAAGGAGAGCACTGACGACTTAAAAAGTCTTTGCATGATGAGCCATATAAACACCACGGTTCCCATAAAAAATACAAAGTTTACTCCAAGCCCCGTCCACTTGGAAAAATGTTCCCCGCTTATCATTGATGCAATGTAAAATACAATATAGTAAAACGGCGGATGCACAAAATCCTGCTTCACCATCGCAATCGTCTGCCTAAGCGAATCATTTCCCGTGTGCGTCAGCTTGTCCACAACCTCCTCGTGGCTGAACCACTGATTCTCAGTGAACTGGTACAGTGGGCTGTCCGAGTTGGTTATCGTGTAGGTGAACATCTCGTCGCAGAACTGTATTCTTTTTCCCGATGCCGCGACAAAAAATATGACCGCGGAGATTATCATCGCCGCACAGAACAAAATCAAATCCTTTTTATTAAGCCGTTCAAAAATCTTCATGCCTTCTCCTCTGTGTATCCGTATTCAAAATCCATAATACAATTAATTTAACACCACACAGTCATAAATGCAATGTTTCTATTACATCAAAAAAGCCTGTACGCATCAAGCATGATACGCACAGGCACTTTATATTACTTATTAAGCTTATTTCTTCCAGGGAATGTGTTGAACTTGTCAGGCGTCCAGACAGGCTCGATACCCCTTGTGATGTCCTCCGCCGTAATCTCGGCATCGTTATTATCAATATCGATAATAGTGTAGAGGTCGTTACCCATTCCAAGCTCCTTCATGTAGGAGAGCTGTCTCAAGCCGTGTCTTGTCTCCACACGCTCAATCATAGCCTTTCCGCCGCCCTCTGGAAGGTTGTAGATGACATCCACGCAGGCATTGTCGACAGCAAGAATATCGAAGCTTGCGAGTATTCCGACATCCGGAGTCACAACAGGCTCAGCTTCGCATCCCTCACAGTCGCAAGATACGGACATATTTCTCATGACATTTATATATGAGACATGTCCCGCGAAGTGGTCAATCGTACCCTTGGTCGACTCTGTCATTCTCTCCATGAACTCTTCTTTTCCGATGTCCCACATATTGTCAGAGCCGGGTGTCGTGTGAATCTCAGCCTTACCGGTTCTTCCGTCCGCGCAGCCTATTCCGATGTTCTTGTTAGAGCCTCCGAAGCCGCCCATCGTATGTCCCTTAAAATGTGTGAGAACAAGAAGTGAGTCATAGTTAGGAAGATTCTTTCCGACATGAATCTCATCAAGCCATTTGCCGCCCTTGACAGGAAATGTCGTCGCTCCGTCCTCATCTAAGATATCAACAGGACAAAATGTCCAGCCGTTAGTCTCAAGTGTCCTTCTGTGAGCCTCCGTCGTATAACGGCTTCCCTCATAGTATGTGTTGGTCTCGACAACCGTCGCATCAGGCAGTCTGTCGGCATATAACTCTTTCACCCAAGGACGAGGGATGATGTTCGGTCCCTCAGCCTCACCCGTGTGAAGCTTGATTGCAACCTTTCCTTCAATTCCCTTTGACACGCGGTCATAGATTTTTTTAAGACCTTCCGGTGATAAATCCCTTGTAAAAAATACAACCGACTTCTCTCCCGTTCTCTTGTCATAAGGAACATAGAGATTTCCGTTCTTTCCCGGCACTGCATTCTTATCTGCCATTTCAGTTTTCTCCTTATAAATACGTTTACTCCATTTTAAATGGAATCCATAAATAAATTATAATACCTAAACCTTGCTTTAAGTCAATACCATTAAATAAAAAGGAGCGGCTCCAAAATGTAATTTAATATTGACTACTGCTATGACAACACAGTTTTCTCCTCATCCCTCGTCCCATCAGGTCTACTAAAATAACGCGTCGACACCCTGAACCTGATACCGCTCTCAGGCATCACTCCCCTTATCGGTGCTCCGTATGAATCAGGCTTTCCGCCCAAGCATCCCTCCTCCAAGGTGGCAATCCCGTTGTCAAGAAGCGTCACCGCAAAGGTTCTCGCGCTGCTGAAGGTGTCGCATGACACTTTAAGCCGTATATCGGATGGAAACAGCTTATCGCTGCGACGATTGAGAATCTCGGCATTTCTGTCGGACAATATTTTCTCGCAGCCCTCGGAGTAATCGAACACCGCGTACTGTCTGTATTTTTCCGCTTGGGTGTAGGCGATAAACCTGTCGATGACCTCCGTTGTCCCACCCATATTTTTGCTCAAATCGAGAAGCATTGTGTCAATGTATTTTTCCTCGCAAATACACGCAGCCTCTCTCAGAAAATTCTCGTACTTCCGATTGCAGATGCAGGCATCTATATGCACCGCTATCCTGTTGCCATCCTCATCAAACTCATAGTAAAACGGACATTTATCATCCGAAAATGCAGGATAATTGTTGTACGATGTCAGAGCAATTTCTCTCCGTATAGTCTGCCCGTCAGCCAAAAACTCAACCGTATATTTATCCTTACACCCAAACAGTCTGTGCACATTCATTTCGCTAAAGACATGATAATTGATATACGGGTAGTGAAGCATTCTGCTCTTTACCAGATACCTGTTCTCATGTGGAATCACTTCTGCCATTTTATCGACCAGCTCCGTTATCGACATACCTTCTACCGTGACAATCTCGGCTCCACGAGGAATACCATAAGAGCTATCGCTCATCACAAGACCGTCCGTGTATGAATCCTTCCAGTCACATGGCATAAAAAGGCAAACATCGTTCTCCGAATAAGGTATTTCAATGTTGGTATGACCATCCCTAAAATAAACCGTCATCGCCGTTGCGGTCATGACAAAATCGTCAAAACTATCTTCGTCTGTTTCAGAAAGCATTTGCTTATAAAACTCTTTAAATTCGCTCAACTTTTCGGGTTCTCTTATAAACATCGGATGCTTTATAAGAGCCTTGAAAAGATACTCCAAGTCTGATTTGTATTTTCCCATTCGTGCCCTCACGCTATCTTCTCTTAAAAATCACGATTTCCGGGTTGCTTGTGCCCTCCCCGTATTCACATACCAACAGAAAGGATGCGCACGCCACAACTCCGTAACACCGCTCACTGCTCTCATCATACACGTTTTTAAGCTGATTTCCAAGATACATTTCATCATCGTTTAAGAGCTTTACCTTCTGACCACTTGGAAGTGTATACTCAAGATTGACATAGTGCCCGATGAGCGGGTACAGCTCCTCGATTTTTTCCATGCCCTGAATTTCAAGAGCATTCAATTCCTCAATCAGCCCGCGCTTAAACTCCAAGTACTTCTCCATGCCTCCTACCAGTATGTATTTTGCGATTGCACACTGTTTTCCGAAGGGACAGCCCGAAGTCTCTACACATCCCCTGCAATTTTCCTTGTACTGACATGCGCTGCAATCCGCGCCGCATAAGCCTTTACACATTTTCCACTCCTCCTATCCGTACCAGCCGCCCGGCAATCCGCTCAACACCTAGGAATGCGTTCTCAACCTCCTCAGTCACCTGTCTCTGGCTTCTTCCCTGCTCAACAACCTGTCCCGTCTGTGCTCTCAGGCTTGCAACCAGCTCTTTAAGCTTTTCCGACGTGTCGCCGAGCTTGTGTGCGAACTCCTCCGTCTCGCGGCTTGCCTCTAACACCTGCATCGCCATCTCATTTGAATCCGTCTGCATCCTTCCTATCCTGTCAGCTTCCTCCTTTGCACCGTTAATCTGCACAAGACCGTCATTAACCGACAACACATTGTTTCGGTTGGCTGTCTGCACCCTCTCAAGAAGCTCACCGATATTGTTTATAATGCCCTTTATGGATTCACTCGCCCTCTTTGAGTTTTCAGCGAGAACACGAACCTCCTCGGCAACCACCGCAAAGCCTCTCCCGTACTCTCCCGCTCTTGCCGCCTCAATACTCGCGTTCAAGGCGAGAAGATTCGTCTGTGCGGTGATTTCACCAATCGTATGCGCAAACTCAGCCACCTCGTCCATTGCCGCCCTCAGGCTCACAATCGATTTTTCTGTATCCTGCGCTGTCGCGCGCATCCTTTCCATGCTCGCCGCCGTATCATTCATATATGTAATATACTCTCCCAGCTTTTTTCGCGTCTCCCTCGCAATATCAACCAGTTGTGCACTCTGCTCCCTGATATTCTCTGCATTGCCAAGTGCGGTCTTTGTCTCCCCGTTAAGCTCAACCGCAAGTTTTTCATTGCTGTCGCAGTCCGTGAGAGACTTCTCAGCCACAAGCGTAATCTGCTCGTTCGTCTCGCGGAAATTTCTTATGTTCTGCTTAAATCCCTCCGTCTCGGTTCTGAGCTTTGCCGATGCCTGATTACATTCCGACACGAGCACGGCAACCTTCTGCGTGTCGTTGAGGCTCTCGAGCACCTTTCTCGCGCTCTGTGTTATTTTTACACATACAAATGCCATCACGAACTGTTCAATCAAAAAGCCGACGCTGTGCGCAACGAACCACGAAAAGCTCGTATCATCCTCCGCAAGCTCAACTCCCTTTGACCTGAAAAATAACCAAACCACAAGAAACACAAAGCTGAAAATCGACGTCTGCAAGGTCAGCTTTTTATCGTAGTAAAAAATACTGAACACCATAGGAAGAGCATAGGTCATGTAAATCCCCACCGCCGCATTGCTCGCCATAATTGCAAGCAGCCCGCACAGTGCTATGAGCGCAAGGTATTTGAGAATGCGAATCGGAACTCCCGCCTTATACGCAATCGTCGGTCCCATCGTCACAACAAGCCCTATCGCCATCATCACAAGAAGGTCGGATATTTTTGACTTGAACAAACCTACTGCCGAGAATAACATGATTGCCGGAAAGGCAAGTATCAGCCATCGTAAAATCCTTATTATGTTCTTTGTGACCGACACCTCATTCTCGTAAAAGAACTGATTATCTCTGTTTTCCAATTATTTTTCCTCCCTTGTATCTAAAAATCTTTATACCGTTTCAGACCTTGCAGGCTTCCGCCCCATATCGGCACATCACCGAGCCGACTATGAACATGATACCCAAAGCTGCCGATGTCCCACCTTCAAAACTCACCATGCCGACGCTTCCTGCAACGAGCTCCTGCACCGCCTCCGCAAGCGCGCTGCATCCGAGTGACACCGCAAGCGTGATGATTCCAAGCCTTTTAAGCTCATCCGCCCCGTCATCGGTGAACGGTGTCCCACGCGTTATCTCATTCCAAAAATATATTTGTGCAAATCTCGCGATGACCGCCTCACCTGCACACACAATCAGCCATGCGGACATAGCCGCAATCAGCTCCCTGTCGTTGTATCTGCCCGTTTTTTCCAGAATGCCGTGCAGTGTAACCCCTCCGATTCTGATTACATTCTCATCCTGCAACACCACGCTTACAATCCCCGCTATGCAGCCACAAAAGCCTACAAGCGAGCAGACAAACGCGATTTTACTGAGCACTCTTCCAAGCCTTGAAAGTGTCTGCAATGTATTTAGGCTTTTCATTTGATTTCCTCCCTTCTCTCAAGCCTGCGCTTTCTTATTCTCTCATTGATGTCCGCCGCCGTCTTAGCACTGATTCCAAAGTCAATCAGATGCCACAGCACCTTTGCCAAAACAATAAACGACGCATAAATGACGGCGTCAAGCCTTCCGTACCAGAATCCCCAGTGATGCGCGAGCGGCATGAAAACCACCTCCAAGACAAGCAGGTGCAGTATCGTGCGCCCCCACCACGCCCCCTTTGTGAGCTCATCCTTCGAGTAGTAGACCACCATCGTCGCCATGCCAAGA
>UQZF01000015.1 GCA_900545455.1 uncultured Eubacteriales bacterium | reverse complement strand
CATGCGAATCGGACACTCAGACATGTTTCTTACCGAGGCGTGCGAGTACACCAACAGCTTTCTCTCGTTTCATCCGACCATGAACATAATATTAAATGTTGAGGAGGATCACCTCGACTTTTTTAAGGATTTGGAAGATATCCGCGCTTCCTTCAAAAAATATACCGAACTTCTGCCGGATGACGGATATTTGATCATCAACAGCGGCATCGACGACTACGGCTATTTTTACAAAGACAGCAAATGCAAGGTCGTGACCTTCGGTCTGAACCCTGAGACAAGCAGCTACTCGGCAAAGGATTTCCACATCGACGACAAGGGTGATTACTGCTACACGCTTCTGCATGACAACAAGGCTCAGTGCAAGGTTGCACTCAAGGTTCCCGGGGAACACAATGTCCTCAACAGCCTCGCCGCCATTGCTGCGGCTGTAACACTCGGAATAAACCTCGACACGGCAGTCAGGGGAATTGCCGGCTACAGCGGCGTTGACAGACGTTTCCAGGTGAAGGGCGTATGCAACGGCTTCACAATCATCGACGACTATGCACACCATCCGGCAGAGATAACGGCAACCCTGAAGGCTGCACGTCATTATCCGCACAGGAAGCTCTGGTGTATATTCCAGCCGCACACCTATACCCGTACCAAGGCATTTCTTCCTGAGTTTGCCAAAGCTCTCTCTCTCGCAGACCATGTGGTTCTCGCAAAGATTTACTCTGCCAGAGAAGCGGACATATACGGTGTAAGCTCGGCTGACATACAGAAGCTTATTACAAAGGAGGGCACTCCGTGCGAGTATTTCGAGAGCTTTTCTGAGATTGAGAGCTTCATAAAAGATAACTGCAAGGAGGGCGATGTTGTCATAACGATGGGTGCCGGAAACATCCTCGAGGTTGGCGAAGATCTGCTTTCCCCAGAGTTATCCACAGTGGTAACCCCTTAAAATGCGCGGTTTTTGTGGCTTGTCCACATTTTATCCACATTATCCACATGAGGCTATCCACAAATTTCACAACTTTATTTTGTGAGTCAAAACGTATTCTCAAAGTTCAAAAGCTATGTTATACTCTTGTTGAACAATTCAAGAAAGCAATAAGAAACGAGAGTATAACATGGCACCTATTACATTAACTTCAACATACACACCCAACGAGACCACAATTCCGAATATTTTTCTGGACAGATATATGCCTTCAGCCAACGGCGAGTTCGTTAAGGTATATTTGTGCCTCCTGAGAATGTATGCCAACCCTTCGGCGCGCAGCTCGACACTGACGGACATTGCCGACCTTTTAAACCATACGGAGGGCGATATAATCCGTGCCATCAAGTACTGGGAGAAGGCGGGGCTTCTCTCCGTCGGTTACGACGGTGAAATTCCGACAACCATAACACTTCTTCCGATAACCGCCAAGCACGAGGATTTTTCCGAGACTGCCGCCTCATCAGAGGGCGTGAACGCACTCGGCGAGCAGACCTCCGTACACGCACCCGATGAGACGCTTCCGGGCAAATACAACTACTCCCCGGCGGCAATCAAGCGCATGTGCGACGAGGACGACAATCTGCACCAGCTTATTTTTGTTGCGGAAAAGCTGTTCGGCAAGACGCTCACCAACTCGGAAATCAGCACGATAATATATATACACAGCGACTTAAATTTTTCGGATGAGCTTTTAGAGTACCTCTTTGAGTACTGCGTATCGCTCGAGAAGAGAAGCTTCCGCTACCTCGAGAGGGTTGCCATAAGCTGGCATGAGGAAGGTCTTGTGACAGCCGAACAGGCCAAGCTCCAACATGAGATTCACAGCAGGAAGGTCTACTCCGTCATGAAAGCATTCGGAATCAATGACCGTATGCCGGGCAAGCCTGAGCTTGATTACATAACCCGCTGGTATGACGACTACGGCTTTGAGGCGGACATCGTCATTGAGGCGTGCAACCGCACCATTCAGGCACTTCACAAGCCGAGCTTTGAGTACACGGACACGATTCTTTCCAACTGGCGCAAGAAGAATGTCCACACAATATCCGACATAGAATCCGCCGATGCAGCGCGCTCCGCCGCAAAGAAGGACGCCTACACGCAGAACGGAGAAAAACAGAACACCGTCAACAACCGCGGTGCCAAAACCAACCGCTTTAACAACTTTACACAGCGCAAGTATGATTTTGATGCGCTCGAAAAGCAGCTTATCACCAAGAAAGACTGATTAGGGATTAACGATTATGAAGCTTAACAATTCACAGTATGATACAATTATGAGAATGTACGATGCCAAGCAGAGCCGTGCCCGCGCCGAGCAGAACTCGCGCTACGAGGAGATTAACGCGCGTCTGCCCGAGTACGACGCCCTCAGAAAAGAGAGCGCCGAGATTTCCGCTGAAGCTGCAAGAGCCGCGGTAATGGGCGACATGACCAAGCGTGCACGCCTTGCCGACAAGCTCGCCTCAATTAACGAGGAAAAGCATCTTCTTCTCGCCGCCGCAGGCTATCCCGAAGACTATCTCGACCTGCACTACGAGTGCCCTGCCTGCAAGGACACGGGCTTTATTGACGGCAAAAAATGTAATTGTTTTAAGCAGGCTGCGATAGACCTCCTTTACAACCAGTCGAACATAAAGAAAATTCTTCTACTTGAAAATTTCTCTAACTTCAATTATGATTGGTATTCGGAGGATTATGTCGACCCAGTCAGCGGAATATCGGCTCTTGAGAATATTATAAATATCACAAGGGACGTCAACGCATTCATAAGCGATTTCCCTTCGGGACAGAATCTCCTCTTCTACGGCGACACGGGCGTCGGAAAGACCTTCCTCACCCACTGCATTGCGAGCGAGCTTTTGGGTAAGGGACATTCCGTACTATATCTGTCGGCCATAGATTTGTTTGACCTTTTTTCAAAATATACTTTCGATAATGACAGCGAAGCCAATTATCGGGATGCTTTTTCCCAGATTCTTGACTGTGAGCTGCTTATTATAGACGACCTCGGAACCGAGCTTACCAACAGCTTCACGAATTCCAGATTATTTTATTGCATAAATGAAAGAATTCTTACGGGCCTGTCAACAATAATATCAACGAATCTGAGTCTTGAGGAGCTTATGAATACCTACTCTGAGCGTATTTTTTCAAGACTCACCATGTCATACGGAATCTACAAGATTTTCGGCGACGACATTCGTCTGAAAAAGCTATAACCATCATCACACATCTACGGAGGAAACTATCATGCTTCAGGAAGAACGCGACCTTGAAACCATCCCAGTGGGAGCACTCGGAATCATTCCCCTAAAGGGCTGCGAGCAGCTCAGTCAGAAGGTAAATGACTACCTTGTTCAGTGGAGAAACGAAAGAGAAAGCGAGCACAAATCCACAATCGCATTTGCAGGCTACCAGAGAGACAACTACATTCTCAGTGCCAGCGTACCTCGCTTCGGTTCAGGAGAGGCTAAGGGAATCATCAACGAATCCGTGCGCGGATATGATCTGTACCTCTTAGTCGATGTATGTAACTATAGCCTTACCTACTCTCTGTGCGGTAAGGAGAACCACATGTCACCTGATGACCACTATCAGGATTTAAAGAGAATCATCGCTGCCGTAGGCGGAAAGGCAAGAAGAATCACCGTAATCATGCCTTTCTTATACGAGAGCAGACAGCATAAGAGAAGCGGCCGTGAGTCATTAGACTGTGCCCTTGCACTTCAGGAGCTCACCGATATGGGTGTTGACAACATAATCACCTTCGATGCCCACGATCCTCGTGTGCAGAACGCAATTCCTCTCAAGGGCTTTGAGACGGTTCAGCCTGCGTACCAGTTTATCAAGTATCTCACAAGAAATGTCCCTGACCTCGTAATCGACAGTGACCACATGATGATGATAAGCCCTGACGAGGGTGGCACACACAGAGCCGTATACTTCGGCAACGTGCTCGGTCTCGATGTCGGAATGTTCTACAAGAGAAGAGACTATTCTAAGATTGTAAACGGTCGTAACCCTATCGTGGCTCACGAATTTCTCGGAAGCTCCGTTGAGGGCAAGGATGTTTTCATCATCGACGATATGATTTCATCGGGTGAGAGCATGCTCGACGTCGCAAAAGAACTCAAGGCACGCAAGGCTAAGAGAGTGTTCCTTGCAAGCACCTTCGGTCTTTTCACCAACGGTCTTGAGAAGTTCGACGAGGCTTACGAGGCTGGTCTCATAGACAAGGTTCTCACAACGAACGTAATCTACCAGACACCTGAGCTCCTCTCCAAGCCGTACTACATCAGCGTCGACATGAGCAAGTACATCGCACTCATCATCGATACACTCAACCACGACGCTTCAATCAGCAAGCTCCTCGATCCTGTAGACAGAATCCAGAAGCTGCTCAAGGAGTATAGAAGCAGGTAAATAATACAACCCCGACGTTAAAGCAATTACTCTTTAACGCCGGGGGTTAATTTATAACTCTTTATACTTTTTATTCCCACACATTCTTATCTCCCCTCAGATTCCCGCTCGCGTCCGAGTCACCGCTCACACCGCCGACATTCACATCGCCACCCTGCGTTGTGCTGTTGGCATCTCCCCCGGCTCCTCCGCCTGCGTTCGTATCTCCTCCTCGAATGATGCTGTTGGCATCCCCGCCCTGCGTCGTGCTGCTTACGTCTCCCTTTGCTCCTCCGCTTGCGTTCGTGTCTCCTCCTCGGATGGTGCTGTTGGCATCCCCGCCCTGCGTCGTGCTGCTTGCGTCACCCTTGGCTCCTCCGCCCGCATTCGTGTCTCCTCCTCGGATGGTACTGTTTGTGTCTGCACCATGCGTAATGCCGTTGGTATCTCCGCCTTCACCGCCCTCGTAGCTCTTGTCACCCAGAGATTCAAGAATCTCCTCAATGCTTAACGTCGTCTCCTCCGTGCTCCCGCCATTATCTTCCCCAATGTCATCGTTATTTATATCAACCGAGGTTTTCTTTTCATCGAAAAGCTCATAATCGGGGAACTCGGCAAGCTCCAAGCCCTCATGGATTGCCTGCATATAGCTCTTCCATATCGTCATCGGGTATGAGCCGCCCGTGAGGTCTGGCATCCTCTTCGGGATGTCGCAGCCAACCCACACCGCGGTCGTGTAGTATGCCGAATATCCGACAGTCCAGCCGTCCTTATTGTCCGTCGTGGTTCCCGTTTTTACCGCAACTATCGCATCATTTAGCTGAGCCCCCGTCGCAATTCCGTATTCGACACCGTATTGCAGCATTTTGCTGACCATACGCGCGGCATTTTTATCGTAGATCGCCGTATCGCTTCCGCCGTTATCCACAATCAGCCTTCCTTTTGAGTCAGTTATCCTCATTACCGCCGTCGGTTCACGGTATATCCCGTCATTTTCAAGTGCCGCGTAGCCTGATGCCATCTCAAGCGCGCTTGCACCGTAGCTCCAGCCGCCAAGGCACGCCGCCATGTAGTGCTCGTCCTCGCCAGCCCTTCTAAAGTGCATCCTCTTAACAAAAGACATTCCGTACTCGGGTGTCAACTGCTCGAACAGCTTCCACGCTGCCACATTTGACGACCATGCGAGTGCCTCCGTGAGCATGACCTCGCCCGGATATCTGCCCGCAAAGTTCTCAGGGCCTCCCTCCATAGGTGAATCGTCAATCAGTTCATCAGGATTGTGTCCCATTCCCAGATACGGTGCATATACAACAAGCGGCTTGATTGCACTTCCCGGCTGTCGGAAGCTCTGGTACGCACGGTTGAGCGTGTAGCCTGGCAAGCCCTGATTTCTTCCGCCGACGATGGCTGTGACGTAGCCCGTGGTGTTGTCGATGCACACCGCCGATGCCTGAAGCTTATACACACCCTCATCGTTCTTCTCAGTGCTCCATGCGAGCGCCTCATCGACCGCATCCATAAGGCTCTGCTGTTTTTCCATGTCTATCGCCGTGTATATCCGATAGCCGCCCGTAAAAAGGGAGAGCTGAAATCTTGAATAGTAATCGTCGTACAGCTCCCTGTAAGCCGCCTCATCCTCATCGTCTATGAACTCGTCGCGAAACGTAAAACCCGCCGCCTTCATTAGCGAGCGCGTCGCACAATAGTACACAAATGTCTCCACCGAGTCATGCTTCTCGTCTGCACTCGGACTTAACTCAATCTCCTCGGCAAGCGCGTTCTCGTACTCGCTGTCGCTTATGCTTCCGTAATCATGCAGAACCGAGAGCACATGATTTCTTCTCTCGACAGCCTTGTCAAAATTCGTAAACGGATCATATTTTGAAGGGTTATTAGGTATTCCCGCCAAAAAAGCGAGCTCCGATATTGTGAGCTCACTCACATGTGCATTGAAATATCCCTGCGCAGCCGCCTCGATGCCGTACAATCCGTTTGCAAAATATATGTTATTTATGTAAAACTCGAGTATCTGTTCCTTGCTGTACTTTTTTTCCAGCTCAATCGCAAGAAACATCTCAGTAATCTTTCTCTCCCACGTTACGTCCTGAGTTAGATATACATTTCTCGCCACCTGCTGTGTTATCGTGCTCGCCCCCTGCGCCTTGCTCCTTGCCTTGAAATTGGCAATTCCGGCTCTCGCAATCGCAGCGATGTCTATCCCGTTGTGCCTGTAGAACTTTCTGTCCTCAATAAGAACAAACGCACGCTTTACCACATCCGGTATCTTATCTGACTCCAAATAATAGAGTTCTTTTGCACCGCTTATCGTGGCAATCTCATTTCCGTATACATCATAGATAACACTCGTCTCCGTGCTGCGGAAATCCGATGCTCTACTTGCAGCGGCTATCTGCTCCGCATTATGCTTATATTTTGCAATAGATGACAAATAAGGGCTGACGGCAATAAGCCCCAGCCCTATTATTGACATTAATATAATAGATGTAATTAGAAAAATCTTAAGACCCTTCTTCATACGCACCTCTTATGTTATTATAAGTCGCAGTTACCCACTGTTCTTGGGAACGGAACAACATCACGGATATTGCCCATACCTGTGAGATACATTACGCAGCGCTCAAAGCCGAGACCGAAGCCTGCGTGTCTTGCAGAGCCGTACTTTCTGAGGTCAAGGTAGAACTGGTAGTCCTCCTTTTTAAGACCGAGCTCGTCCATTCTGGCAACAAGCTTATTGTAATCATCCTCTCTCTGGCTTCCGCCGATAATCTCACCGATGCCCGGAACTAAGCAATCCATAGCAGCAACCGTCTTTCCGTCATCGTTGAGCTTCATGTAGAATGCCTTAATCTCCTTCGGATAATCGGTAACAAAGAGCGGTCTCTTGTAAATCTCTTCTGTGAGGAAACGCTCATGCTCTGTCTGTAAATCACAGCCCCATGATACCTTGTACTCGAACTTGTCGTTGTGCTTCTCGAGAATTTCAATAGCCTCAGTATATGTCACATGACCGAATTCCGAGTTGAGCACATGATTGAGTCTTTCAAGAAGTCCCTTGTCAACAAAGCTGTTGAAGAAGTTCATTTCCTCGGGAGCGTTCTCAAGAACATATCTTATAACATACTTAATCATATTCTCGGCGAGAATCATATCGTCCTTGAGGTCTGCAAATGCCATCTCAGGCTCAATCATCCAGAACTCAGCGGCATGTCTCGTTGTGTTGGAGTTCTCAGCACGGAATGTAGGTCCGAATGTGTAAATGTTCTTGAATGCCATGGCATAGGTCTCACCATTGAGCTGGCCGCTTACAGTAAGGTTGGTTGGCTTTCCGAAGAAATCCTTGGAGTAATCCACCTTGCCATCCTCAGTCTTAGGAACATTGTTTAAATCCATTGTGGTTACCTGGAACATTTCACCTGCACCCTCACAGTCACTTCCCGTGATAAGCGGTGTGTGAACATATACAAAGTTTCTCTCCTGGAAGAACTGATGAATAGCATAAGCTATAAGTGAACGCACTCTGAACACTGCCTGGAATGTGTTGGTTCTAGGTCTTAAATGAGTGATTGTTCTGAGATACTCCATCGAATGTCTCTTCTTCTGAAGCGGATAATCAGGTGTGCTCTCACCTTCAACCTCTATGGAATCCGCCTGAATCTCAAAAGGCTGCTTAGCATCAGGCGTAGCAACAAGTGTACCTGTCACGATAATTGCGGCACCTACGTTGAGCTTGCTTATCTGAGCAAAGTTCTCCATAGTGTCATGATAAACTACCTGAAGCGGCTCAAAAAATGTTCCGTCGTTCACAACTATGAATCCAAAGGTCTTAGAGTCGCGCACGCTTCTGACCCAGCCCCCGACAGTTACCTTATTTCCAAGATATTTTTCTTTGTCCCTGAATAAATCTCTGATGTTTGTCAATTCCATAATAATCCTCCGCGTCCCTGCCCTGCAGAGACTTAATATCACATTGTACCGGCAATAATCATGCCGGTCTCAAAATCTGTCAATCTTCATCTTACAATATTATTTCAATATGGTCAAGTGCTGTTACTCCACATCACACACATATACAGCCCCGCCCGATGCCTGAATAGCCGCTTCAAGCTCTGTTCTTGCAGTCATTACGCTTCCGCTCTCTGTCATGTATGAGACATTACTCTTGTCGTATGCATACACAACCACATATTCATCACCGATTTTAGCCCTCAGAACCTTTCCGGCATCAATATAATACAACGCTTCATCAAGACTGACACCCGATATCTTAACTCCATCGTTCAGACTATAGTTCTCATTAAGTGCAACCGTCGCCGTGTTCTTTTTGTATCTGTTCCATATTACTGCACCGTCGGTTGATACAACCACACCTGCGAGTTCGTCAGCCTTTACTATGGCTTCACCGAGATTTTTTGTCATGAGAATAAGCTCACCCATTCCATATACACGATAGTAATCATTCTCCGAAACAACCTCGCTCATGTACATCTCGGCTTCGCCGTTAAAGTTCACGCTCTTAGGGTACACCACCTTGGTGTCGTCCGCCGACGGAACCGTCACGGTAAGCATTATATACAATTCCTTCTGCCTTACCTGTGTGGCTACCTGCTTGGTGGTAAGAATCTCGTCAGATGTGACTGTTGTGCTCATAAGCTGGTCGTCACCTGTATCCTCAAGGCTCCCATCCTCCTGAACCGCACATCTTTTTATGACAATCTTATTGCTGTCCGTCTCAACGTCCATCACTCTTAAGCCGTTCTTCTCATAATCCTTTATCACATTGAGAGTGCCATCAGCTATCTCAATTCTGTACATCGGATAAATCGACTCACCTTCCGCATTCAAAGTCTCCTCACTCTTGTATGTCTTTCCGTAAATGATATTGCCATCGATAAGCCCCAGTGTCTTAATGTACTCCGAATCCGCCGCCTCAATTCTGTCCGTCTCTCCTGTGTCGAGGTAAATTATGTCAATCGCATCGCATCTGTCGGCATCCGTTCCCTCCTGATATGCAAACATCGCATACTTTTCGGAAAAAAGACACGATTCCGCTATGACCTGCGACGACACAACCATGTACTCCTTCGTGTCATAGTATATCGAGTAGATGCTTCCGCCCTGATACATGAAAAATCTGCCGTCGCCGTTCAGATATGCCAAGGTCTCGACATCCTTCTCAATCACCTCGTAAATGTCGTTTCTCGGCACATAGAGTATCTCATCGACGGTATTTTTTCCCGCGTCATACTGACAGACGGATATGCCCATCTGTCCCTCGTGGCTGCCTCGGTTCATGTATCCGTACACGACAAAGCTCACCGACCCATCCGCGTTCACCGACAGCACCTTTATTCCATGCTGACCGTAGGATTCCCTGACCGAATCGTACTCCGAATCATCGTCCGTAAATGTAAATATCTGAACAAACTGATTGCTCTTTGCATTGTAGCTCCACAGCTCTCCTCTTCTCACAAAACAGGTAACTCTTCCCGTGCTGTCGCTCGTGAGCTGCCCATCATAAAGCCCCGACGTGATTCCCAGATATATTCTTCCCGAATCATTCAAATCATCAAGTCCGTCAAAAATCTGGTCAACATACCTGTCATATCCCAAAACGTATGTAGTCGCTGAATCGGCGCGTCTTATCCTGAAAAATTCAGTCACATCGTAGAGATCAATTCCCCTTGCCGCCTGCGTGCTGACCTGATAATCGAGACGTATATCCGCCGTATTTCCCTGTATCTCAACAACCGTCGGCCACACATCGCCGTAATATTCCGGTGTCAAGCTTCCCCAGCCAACCTGTGAGAGCTTCGAGTGTATATTTACATGCCCCAGATTGGTGTTATCGCCTGACGAGTTGGTCTCCAACTTGGGAATGATCTCCTTTATTGCCTCGTCATCGTAAGTCACCTCGGAAAAATGCAGCACATAGTCAAGCTTCTCATCAAGTGACAGCCCGTCACCGAGAACAATTCTCGTATAATATGAAGCCGTCTGCTTATCCGTGCTCACATTAATTTTCATCATATACTCGGTATCTTCCTTGAGAAGATTCTTGATGTTCAGAACCGCCTCGATACGCTCACCCATCTGTCCCGTGACATTGTCGCCCCGTGCCGATGTTCCATCGGTTATTACATTATAATCCGTAACCGTCGTGTTCTCCAGATACTCCTCGCCGTCAAGGCTTCTTATCTCATAAGAAATTCCCGTTATCCTCTGACCGTAGGTGCCTATGCCAACAGTAAGCTTTCTTCCCTCCGGGAGCGGCGTGATGCACTCATGGAGCATACTCTCATCGACATTTGTCACATACCCGTGCAGAGGATTGAAGCTTGTTCCGTTCTCACTGACCATGTACACTATCGGAAGCGCAGCCACCGACATGGTCGTCTTTCCCGAACGCTCCTCCTCGTTAACCCTCGTAACCACGATTGTCACCACCGCAACCGCAACAAACACCAAAACAGATATAAGTACTTTATATTTAAAATTCTTCAATGTGATTTTCCTTCCGGCAAAAATGATAATTATAAATGTATAACGAATTATACCGTATAATCTTATCACAAATGGTTCCGAATTAGTATAAATATTTTGTGAATTTGCGTGCAGCTGCGAATTAATAATCGAGGCTGTTCACGGGAGACGACAAATACACCTCCGTTCTGTTCTGCTCCTCATCATACCCTATGGCTATATTCATGTTGATTTTACTGTCCCCGATAGTTATATAGGAGCCGACTCCCTTAGAATAAGCGTAAATCGTGAAAATATCGCTGCCCCTGTTCTCAGCCACAATCTGCGCATCAAGTCTTTTTAAAATATTGTCGGCGAGCTCGTTCTTCTCATTGCTGTTGAGCGCGCCCGCGATTGAGCCTTCGAGGTTCATGTTGACATTTCCCTCTATCCCCATGGCATCGAAGGCCCCCTCCACGAGCTCCCTGTAGTCCGCGGCGCACTCGATATTGTTGTACGCATTTATCTTCACATAGACATACTGCGTCGCCGTGTAGTTCCCGCTCTCATTCGTCCTCTCCTCAGTTATCGCCTTGACAAGCACCTCTCCGTTGATGCTCTCCTTTCTTAACACCGTCGTCATTATGTCGACGGCATTCCCCTCCGCCGTTCCATCCTTGACACCGCGGCTCGAATATTCCGTGCTTATCACGCAGGGCGATGTAATCCCGAGCGCTCCCGCTATATTTTTTACCAAATTTTCTTTCTCCTGCGCGGTCAGGTAGCACACGCCGAACCTGCCGTAGCCTTCGATGCAGGTGTTGAGCCCGCACCACTTATCCTCCCCCGCGCTGTCAGAAAACGCCGCACTTATTGACACTTTTTTAACATTTCCCGGCTTTATCATGTATATCGCTGCCACCATAGTCCACAGTACAATCACGGCGTATAATGCTTTTTTCATACAGAACATCCCCCTTATATATCAATCACATTCTAATTGTTTAACACTATATAGATTATGTTCATGTATTTTGCGTGTTATTCAACAGCCGCCGTTATATTTGTTACTGTGTTTTTGGCATCTATTCAACCGCTATCCGTCTGACACCGACCTGCTTATAGGCATCATTTTTCAATATATCCTGCACCGATTCATCATCCATATACGACACACGCCCGCTCCCTGACGCATCTTTGATGCAAAATGCTTCCAAGAGTTGACCATCCTTTGTCACGGCAATATATACATTATCATCCTCGTCGTCCTTAACATATATGTATGCCTTGACATTCTTTTCGCCCGCATATTTTTCATTCAGCCCATTTATTCGCACTGAAATCTTTTTATCGAGTTTCTCTCTGCCACTTCTTGCCTGCACATGTTCTTTTATATTTTCGGCAAATAATTCATTGTCGGGAACTTGCGCGGAATTGCCGTCCGTATCAAGAACACTCATTGTCTCAAGGTCAATTACCTTTATCTGTGTTCCTTCATCCTGTGTACTCATCGTCCTGCGCGTATATACAACCACAAGCTCATCCTGACCGTCACCTGTCATATCATACAAATATGCGTCAACATAATCCGGCGACATTTGATTATCCCATCCGTCACCGTCAAAGCAAAGCTCTCTGCCATCGTGGCGTAAAGTATACTGACAATATATTTCACGACCGTTTTTCAAAATAAGTTCAATATCATCGCCCGTGAAATGGTACTCTGTCAAAAGCCCTGCATCATCCGTTCCGCTCACACTCACCGACTGCGAAAGGTATTTCCTGTCCGTGTAGAGCTCCTGCTGCTCTGCCACAAAAGCCGTTATATCGGCATTGAACTCTTTTTCCATGGCAGCATCATCCTGCCCCGCAGACGATACCTGTTCTGTGGTATCTGTTGTCGATTCCGTAATTAACAGCACATCACTTTCCGACGGCTCAACCGATTCCACGCTCTTATTGCAGCCTGTGATACATAGCGCTGCAAGGGCGGTTATTATACCTATGTTTATGTGTTTTAATATATTTTTTTCCATCAAATCCCCCCTGATTTATTTTTTCTATGTAAAACGCTTCGTTAAGTTCTGTATCAATATTTAATGGCAAAATAACCACCACTTGTCCGTAATCGTACAAGCGGTGGTTATTTTATTTAGCCTTTAAGCTCTATTCTTGCAAGCGCTCTCTTGAGTGCGTACTCAGCTCTTGCCACATCAATCTCTCCCTCGTGGGAGGAGAGTCTGCGCTCGGCTCGGATTCGAGCCTCGTTGGCACGGTTGATGTCAATCTCTTCCGGCCACTCGGCAATCTCCGCGAGCACCATAACGCTCTTCTTTCCTATCTCGATAAAGCCTGAGTGAAGAGCCGCCGCCTTGACGTTGCCATCGGCATCATGGATATGTGCCACACCGGGTGAAAGTATCATGGCTGTCGGAGCGTGGTCGGCGTATATACCGACCTGTCCCTCCGTCGTGTTGAGCTCAACCATAGCACTGTCACCGGCGAAAAATGTTCTGTCAGGCGTTATTATTTTAAGTTCAAATAATTTGTCAGCCATCTAATCAACTCCCGTCAGGTTATTTGTTAACCTTGGCAAGCACGTCCTCGATACTTCCGCAGTTTAAGAAGTAGCTCTCAGGAATGTCGTCGTACTTTCCTTCGAGAATCTCCTTAAAGCCCTGAATTGTATCAGCAACAGGAACATATCTTCCTTCAAGACCTGTGAACTGTCCTGCAACGAAGAAAGGCTGTGAGAGGAATCTCTGTACCTTTCTGGCTCTCGCTACGACAAGCTTATCATCCTCTGAAAGCTCATCCATACCGAGAATTGCAATAATATCCTGAAGCTCCTTGTATCTCTGAAGAATCTCCTGAACAGCTCTCGCTACTCTGTAGTGCTCCTCACCTACGATACGAGGATCAAGGATTCTCGATGTGGACTCGAGAGGATCTACCGCAGGGTAGATACCGAGCTCTACGATGCTTCTTGAAAGAACCGTAGTTGCATCGAGATGTGCAAATGTGTTGGCAGGTGCCGGATCGGTAAGGTCATCCGCAGGCACATATACAGCCTGTACGGAGGTGATGGAACCGTTCTTTGTCGATGTGATTCTCTCCTGAAGAGCACCCATCTCCGTCTGAAGTGTAGGCTGGTAACCTACGGCTGAAGGCATACGTCCGAGAAGTGCGGACACCTCTGAACCTGCCTGTGTAAAACGGAAGATGTTATCGATAAAGAGAAGGACATCCTTACCACCCTGATCACGGAAATACTCAGCCATTGTGAGTCCCGTAAGACCCACTCTCATTCTCGCTCCGGGCGGTTCGTTCATCTGACCGAACACCATGGTAGTCTTATTGATAACGCCTGATTCCGTCATCTCATGATAGAGGTCATTACCCTCTCTGGTACGCTCTCCAACTCCCGTGAATACGGAATATCCGCCATGCTCTGTGGCTATGTTACGGATAAGCTCCTGAATAAGAACCGTCTTACCAACTCCCGCACCACCGAAAAGACCAATCTTACCACCCTTCTGATAAGGGCAGAGAAGGTCTACGACCTTGATACCTGTCTCGAGAATCTCTGTCTGTGTCGACTGCTCCTCGAATGCAGGTGCCTTTCTGTGAATAGGTAAATATGTTACGTCCGTAGGTGCCGGCTTATTATCGATTGCCTCACCTAAGACATTGAAAATTCGTCCAAGTGTATTCTCGCCAACAGGAACTGAAATAGGCGCGCCCGTGTCGACAGCCTCCATTCCTCTGACAAGACCGTCAGTCGAACCCATGGCGATACATCTTACGGTGTCATCACCAAGATGCTGGGACACTTCCGCAGTAAGTATTTCCCCATTGCCGCGGTCGATTGTGATTGCATTAAGAATCTCCGGAAGATGTCCGTCCGGGAACTTAATATCAAGCACCGCACTGATAACCTGAGTAATCTTACCCTTGTTTTTCTCGGCCATTGTGTCTCTCCTTCTATAATTTTTTTAACTGATTGCATTCGCTCCTGCGATAATCTCTGTTAACTCCTGTGTAATCGAGCCCTGTCTTGCTCTATTGTACATGAGTGACAGATCGTCTATCATCTCGTCCGCATTGCTTGTCGCATTGTCCATCGCGGTCATACGAGCACCGTTCTCGCTGGCAACCGACTCAACAAGCGCACCGTAGATAAGGCTGCTGACATACTTAGGAATAATTATGTCGAGTGCCTCCTGCTCTTCCGGCTCATACTCTAATACAGCGCCGTCCTCTAACTCTTCCTTTCCGCCATCCTGAAGCTGAATGTCATCAGGGATAACCGGAAGAAGCTTTATGAATACCGGAACCTGGCTCACGGTATTAACAAAGCTGGTGTAAGCAAGATAGATTTCACTGACTTCACCCGCGGTGTACGCATCAAGCACATCCTTGGCTATATCCATGGCATCCCTGTACATCGGCTCATTGATGACGTCAGAATAATCCGCCTTTATGTCGTAGCCTCTTCTTGCAAGGAAGTCCTTTCCCTTACGTCCTATCGAATACACCAGCATGTCCTTCTTGTCGATTCCCGCGGACATAACCTGCTTGATGATATTCGTGTTGTAGCCGCCCGCAAGACCTCTGTTCGAGGTAATTACAATGACAGCCTTCTTTCCGTCACCGGAATTGTTAAGGTACTTATGGTTAACCGAACCACTCCTTGCAATCATCGTGGTCACTGCTTTGTACATAGCATCAAAATACGGCTTGGAATTTTCTGCCTTGGCTCTCGCCTTCTGGAGCTTAACCGTGGCGACGAGCTTCATAGCCTTGGTAATCTGACCTGTGCTCTGAATGCTCTCCTTACGCCTCTTTATATCTCTCATTGATGCCATACCGATGACCTCCTATCTTATCGGAACTGCTTCTTGAACTCATTTATAGCGTTAACAAGTTCTTTCTCAGTCTCCTCGGACATAACCTTTGTCTCTCTTATCGTCTGTGGTATCTGAGGATACTTAGTGTCGATAAAAGCGAAAAGCTCTGTCTCGAATCTTCCGATTGCGTCAGTCGGTATATCAATCAAGAATTTCTTTGTAACAGCATAGATAATGATAACCTGATACTCAACAGGCATCGGCTTATACTGTGGCTGCTTTAAAACTTCCTTAATTCTCTCGCCCTGTGCAAGCTTCTCTTTGGTGTCGGCATCAAGCTCTGAACCAAACTGTGAGAACGCTGCAAGCTCTCTGTACTGGGCAAGCTCTGTTCTGATAGGAGCCGCAATCTTCTTGATAGCCTTAATCTGTGCCGCACCACCAACTCGTGATACCGACAGACCGGCGTTGATTGCAGGACGGAAACCGGAGTTGAACATCTCTGTCTCAAGATAAATCTGACCGTCAGTGATGGAAATTACGTTGGTCGGAATGTATGCGGAAACGTCTCCCGCCTGAGTCTCAATGATAGGAAGTGCCGTGAGGGAGCCTCCTCCGAGTTCATCCGAAAGTCTCGCTGCTCTCTCAAGAAGTCTTGAGTGGAGGTAGAATACATCTCCCGGATAAGCCTCACGTCCTGGCGGTCTCTTGAGAAGTAAGGAGAGTGTACGGTATGCGGCAGCGTGCTTACTCAAGTCATCGTAAACTACGAGTACATCCTTGCCTGCCTCCATCCACTCCTCACCGATTGCACAGCCTGAATACGGTGCAATATACTGTAAAGGAGCAAGCTCACTTGCCGTAGATGCGACGATTGTCGTGTAATCCATGGCACCGTGCTCCTCGAGTGTCTTAACAATATTGGCAACTGTTGACGCCTTCTGACCTATTGCAACATAGATACAGTAAACGCCCTGTCCCTTCTGGTTGATAATGGTATCAATCGCAATCGCCGTCTTACCTGTCTGACGGTCTCCGATGATGAGCTCTCGCTGGCCTCTTCCGATAGGAACCATGGCATCGATAGCCTTGATACCTGTCTGGAGAGGAGTGTCAACGGACTTTCTCGCGATAACTCCCGATGCCACTCTCTCAATCTTTCTGTATTTGTCTGTCTGAATCGGTCCTTTTCCGTCGATAGGCTGTCCGAGTGCATTTACAACTCGTCCGAGCATCACATCGCCGACAGGAACCTCAACAACTCGTCCCGTCGTCTTGACGGTATCACCTTCGTTGATGCTCTTGTTATCACCGAGAAGAACGACACCTACATTGTCCTCCTCAAGGTTGAGAACCATGCCGTATACTTCACCCGGGAATTCCAAAAGCTCACCCTGCATGGCTTTTGCCAGTCCATGAACACGGGCAATACCATCTGCAACCTGAATTACTGTTCCGACATCAGACACCTCAAGCTCAGACTTATACTGCTTAATCTGTTCCTTAATAACTGAGCTGATTTCTTCTGGTCTTAAATTCATAAGGCTCTTGCACCTTCCTTCTTATAATCTTGGTACTGCTTGACTGCTCTCTAAGCTAACTGAATCTTGTTAAGCTCCTTCGTCAGCTCTGCGAGCTTAGTCTTAATACTGGTATCCACAACTCTGTCTCCTATGCGGATAACCATACCGCCTATAAGGCTCTTGTCAATGGAATAATTCATCTCCAGTGTGGTGAACCCCGTTGTCTCCGACAGTTTCTTCTCCACATCCGCCTTCTGCCGTGCCGAAAGCTCCATAGGTGTTGTCACATATACAATACCGATTTTCAGGTATTCCTTTGTCCTTGCGATAAAATACTCAAGTATTCCGGAGAGTTCATTCTGTCTGTCCTTCTCCACCGCAAGTACAAGAAGTCCCGTTATGTCCTTTCGCACACGTGAATCAAAGATGTTTTCCATAGCCTCTGTTTTGTTGGTTTTGCTTATCTTAGGATTGTTAAGGAAATCGAACAGTTCACCGTTCTCCTTAAATGCCTCTAAGACAACCTGCGCCTCGTCAAGATATTCGGCAGCACTGCCGCTCTCGACGGCGAGCTCGTAAAGAGCCTGTCCGTATGCTGATGCTGCTAATTTTGCCATGTATCATCACCCATTTCACGAAGCGTCTCATCAACTAATGACGCCTGAATGTCTGTGTCAATTGAAGCAGATACCACCTTGCCGGCAAGTACCGATGCAAGAGCTATCATTTCTTTCTTCATATCGTCGGCTGCGCCCTTCTTCTCTAAGAGAACCTCATTATGGGCTCTCTCGATAATGTGTGCGGCCTCGGTCTTAGCCTCTTCTATAATCTGTTCCTCTCTCGCAAGTGCACGCTTTCTCGCGTCCGCAAGAATAGCCTCCACTTCCTTATCCACCTCTTTTAACTTAGCCTCATACTCGGCTTTCATAGCCTCCGCATCCTGCATGTCGGCTTTAGCCTTATCGATGTCATTTGCGATTCCTTCCTTACGCTTGTTAAGGAAATTTCTCACAGGATTGAACATCAGGTATGAACCCGCTAAAAAGAGAATAAAGATGTTAATAGCCGTAATGATTACATCCTGGATAAGCTGGGGATCTAGGTTGAACATTCTTTCCAAGGTCTTGCCTCCCTTCGCTTATTATTCTCGTGAGCTTCGCTTAAAATCAAAGCTTTCCGATAAGAGGGTTGGCAAATAAGAGAATAATCGCAACCGCAAATCCGTAAAGACCTGTTGTCTCGGCTACCGCCTGTCCAAGAAGCATGGTAGATGTAATATCTGACTTAGCTCCCGGATTACGTCCAACTGCTGCTGCCGCATGACCTGCTGCAATACCCTGTCCTATACCAGGTCCGAGACCTGCTATCATAGCAAGACCTGCACCTACTGCTGAACATGCTAAAACTAATGCTCTTCCATCAATCATCTTAAATTCCTCCTGAAATAAAATTGTATATTTTTTTAAATATTAACCTATTCATCTGCAATCTTATCGTTGATATAAACCATCGTAAGCATACAGAATACATACGTCTGAATTGCACCGGAGAACACATCAAAGTATACATGAAGTGCAGCCGGGAATCCCAGCTTCAAGAATATCGGCAGCAATCCGTAGATGAGTCCCATCATAACCGTACCTGACATTATGTTACCAAAAAGACGTAGAGATAATGACAGCGGAACCGCAAACTCACCGATTAAATTGATAGGGAACAGAATCGGAACCGGCTTAAACAGGTTCGTAAAATGTCTGCCCTTGTTCTTGGCAATGCCACACCCCTGCACAAGTGCAAAAGTAATAAGACCTAGTGGTAATGTCACACCGTAATCTGCCGTAGGCGGTCTTAAGCCTAACAGACCTGACAGGTTGCAGAACAGTATATACATGAATATCGCACAGATGTAATTGACGAATCGTCTTGCGTTCTTCCCCATAATGGATGCCACCATATTGTCTATGGTCTGAACATACATCTCAATGATATTCTGGAATGTACCCGGAATCTGCTTTGCGTGTTTCATCGTATGATGAGCGCATATCATGACAATCAATATAAGAACCGTCACAATGAACATTGCCACATGGGTTGTCGTAATATACAACTCCTGCCCAAACAGCGTGTACTTAAACACACCATGAATCATGAAATCGGCATCCGCCAAAATCATACCCGGGAATTGTCCTGACACGTTATCAACCTCCTTGCTTTTTTTTAGTTGCTTTTGTTATAAGCTTGTCAGTCAAAGGCTGGGCATAGGTTGCAAACTTCAGACCGAAGAACCCGACAAATGTCGTGATAAGGTTCAGCCATCCGAAATATCCTATTGCCCCAAGCAGAGCGACCGCCACAAACATCCTTCCGACAGAGGCAAACGCCAGAAAAGCCGAATGTCCTTTCTGCATGTGCATCGCCTTGTAGATGGTGTGCTTCATTGAAAACAGCATCAGCACCCCCGCAAGTCCGCCAAGAAGAAGTCCGCCTTCACCCTTGAGCTTGTCTTTGGTAAAAATAAGAACAAATACCGTCGCTACGGCGAGATAAACCGCCATACCGATAAGTACTTCACTAATGGTCTTTTTTGTCGTGTCTGTCATCATCTTCACTCCCTGTTGTCGTATGCGAAGAGTCATCCGATGCCCTCTTCGCCATAAGATAGCAGTTTCTCATCCCTGCCGCCATTCCGAGGAAAAGCAGTGGAATAACCACCCATGTTCCTATGAATTTTCCAATCCATATACCAATAAACAAGCATAAAAATGTAGGAACCATAACATTGATGCCCAACTGGGTAATAAGAACAATATTCTTATACGCATTATGCTTCTTAGCCATGGCACCCCTCCATTTTTGCAAAGCTTACTGAAACTTATTATACTATTTTTTTTACCGAAAGTCTATTAAATATTAAGAAACATTGCAAATCGTCGGCTCAAAACTTAATAAATTTCTGTAAATTATTGAAATATTTGTAATTATTTGGTATATTTAATGAAAACAGTACTCATACACGGAGGTGTGCCATGAAAAGACCTGTTATTTTCCGTAAGAGATTTATCCCGTCCGAAGTAATTGAACTGAAAGATGATGTACTTCTTTACCGCGATGACGCCATGCTCATCACACGTTGGAACACTCTTAAGCCGCGCCATGACATAGCAGGAGGCATATCACTTTATCTCATCGACAAGGGCTGTAAGATTTCCAGAATCCACGATGCCTTCGGAAGATTCCTTCACTACTACTGCGACATAATCCACACTGATTATTCTGCCGAGAACGACACTTATATATTCACTGATTTACTTGCGGATGTCATTGTCCACCGCGATAACAGATATTCCGTCGTTGACCTTGACGAGCTCGCAGATGCACTTGAACGTTCGCTTATCGATACCTCAACCATGTGCGAAGCACTGCGCTGTGCCAACAGACTTTTAAACTGCATTGACAACGGTGAATTTCACAGTTACACCAACTTAATAGAGCGCTATGTGTCTCGATAATTTGAGGACGCATAACGCTCTTTTTTGTTTTATATTTTTTTCTTTATATTAAATTCCACAAAAAGTCTTGCAATGTTTTTAAGGTAATTTGCTACCGTCTTAAATATCTTGACCGTCGTGTTGTAGTCCTCATTCCAGTGCACCGGGTAGTCGAGAATGTTCACGCCCCTGCGCTCCGCGCGCAGCAGAAGCTCTATCATGTAAAACCATCCGTTGTCATCGCTTCCCGCTTCTATGAGCGAAACTGCAACTCTCCTCCTCATGAACGTAAAACCACATATCGCATCGGTCGATTTCATGTTGAGAAACAGCTTTAAGAGGATCAAGAGTCCCTTTGAGGTTATTTTCCTGTACCACTTTCTTCCGTTGGTATCGGACTCCTTCGCGAAACGGCTTCCGTTGATATAATCTATGTCGGCTCTGGTTCTGAATATCTCTATCGCCTCGCCGAGATGCTTTATATCGGTGGACAAATCGATGTCCATATATCCGACAACTCCTCCGCGGCTCATCTTCACGCCGTGCCTGAACGCCGCACCGACACCTCGTACCGCTATCTGCTCAAACTTCACCTGCGGATACCTCTCACACAGGTGCTTCCCGATATCCGGTGTCTCGTCCGTCGAGCCGTTGTCCACAATTATTATCTCATAATCGTGAAAATCTATTCCGTCAAGATATTCAACCGTCGTGCTTACACCCTTTTCAAGTCTGAGTCTCTCATTTAGTACCGGAAATATTATAGTAAGAAACATCCTAACAAGCCTTTCCTTTTCCCTTATATTCGTTGCACGCCACAATCACGCGCTCTGCCTCCTCATCCGTGAGTTCCGGAAACATAGGAAGCGATACACAGTGAGCCGAAAGATACTCCGCATTAGGACAGTCACCCTGCTTATAGCCAAGGTGTGCATATGCCTTCTGGAGATGGCAAGGTATAGGATAATGTATGTCGCAGAGTATCCCTTTATCCTTCATGTACTGCATAAAGCGTTCTCTGTCATCAACCTCAACTACAAACAGATGGAACACCGGTGTTGTGTTGTCGGGATGTGCCTGCATGGCAATCGCCGGATTATGTATATTCTCAATGTATCTGTGTGACAGCTCACGTCTGCGCTTCGTCCACTCGTCAAGATAGCCGAGCGACACGTCGAGAACCGCACCCTGAATGCCCTCGAGGCGCATATTGTATCCTATCATATCATGGTGGTAGCGTTCCCTGCTGCCGTGCTCCTTGAACATTTTCATATATTCATAGTATTCGTCATTGTCGGTCGTCACACAGCCGCCCTCTCCGAAGCAGTACAGATTCTTTCCCGGGTAGAAGCTGAAACAGCCGATTTCACCGAGGCTTCCGACCTTCCGACCGTTGTAGAGTGCCCCGTGAGCCTGCGCACAATCCTCCGCCACGAACAATCCATGCTCGTCCGCGATACGGCGTATGCTGTCATACTCAAACGGCTGTCCGTACAGATGCACTCCCACAATACCCTTGGTTCTCGGAGTGATAAGCTTCTCGACCGATTCTGGCGAAATCTCCCATGTGTCAGCCGTGCAGTCCGCAAACACAGGGGTCGCGCCCGTGTAGCTTACACCCCACGCTGTGGCTATAAAGGTGTTCGCAGGTACAATGACCTCATCACCCTCGCCCACGCCGAGTGCTGCCATGGCACAGTGCAGAGCGGATGTTCCGTTGTTGACTCCTATCGCATGTTTTGTTCCGCAGTATTCCGCAAAATGTCCCTCGAACCTCTCCACAAAGCTTCCGCCCGAGTAGGCTGTCACATCACACACAGCCTCGATTGCCGCCATGTACTCATCATGATGTCTTTTGAAATCTCTTCCCAAATCAATTCTTTTAATTATATTTTCCATGATACCTTGCTCATTTTTCCGAACGGTTTCCTTCACCGCTCTGATTTTTGGTCAGGTTCTTATACACATAAGAGCCACCGTTGGTTGTATTTTTAAGAATATGCTCCAAATATTTGATGATTAACGACAGCACAAGAAAAAGTGCAGCAAAACCGCAGCTCACATACAGTATCGTCGATGTCCAGCCCTCGACAATCTCATCGCAGAAGTAGGATATGATGCTGTAGAGCCCGAGTGCCAGCGATGCCGCCACAAATATCATTGTCGCACACACGAGTGCGTGCGTTATGAACGACGTGTAGTATATGAAGCTGTCAATCATGAGCGAGAAGTTCTCAAAGAAGCCCCTTCTGTTTCTGTAGCTGCAATCCACGTCGACGTAGGCACACGACAGACCGACGAGCGCATACGCAATGTTGCGGTTGACGTTTCGATTGCCGATTGATGTCACTCGGTTCTGCCCTCTCCTCGACGAAAGTATACATACGGATGACGTCAGCTTGGTATGTGTCCGCCTGTGAAGGTTCTTGTTGAGTATGTAATAGAAAATCCTCGATGCAAGCTTGGACTTTTTCGGCACGGCATATACGAAATCATTGCCCTTCTGACAGGCATCATACATATCTCCGAACACGCTGTTGTCAAAATCCACCGCCACATCCATTATCTCATAGATGTAATCTCCGACGGCACAGTCAATTCCCGCCTCAATCGCAGCCGCAGGCTTGTACTCTGACGGTAGCTCAATGAGTGTGTTCTTCACGTTCAACTCTTTTAAGAGCTTCACCGTATCATCATTTGAAGCATTGTCCACGAAAATGAACTCATAATATTTAAAATGTTCCTTGAAAAATCGGTTGTACCTCTCGACAACCTCTTTCACCCTCCCGGCATCATTGTGAAACAGCATGACAACCGAGACATAATTCTCTGATTTAATGTACATATATCCTCCGCAGCTCCCCTGTGCGCATGTCCCGCACATCCCTATAGGATTGCGTCAAGGTCATACATCGTGTTGATTTTTCCCGAAAAAACGGTATAAAAATCAGGGCTGCTGTTGTATTTCTGAATGATGGTCGGTCTCGAATCGTCTATCTCGGATGCCTTTAATATCGGCTTCAGCGTATAGAGCGAGTCCACATACTCGATACTGATATCCTCGCACAGATATTTTCCGGCAATCTGGCGCATGTCGGCAAACGCCGTATGCGGATGATGGTCACAACTGTTGCAGTTGCCCGCGCGCCGCCTGCTGCACCCTGCCTCCATATCCATACACGAAAAATTCGGAAGCTGTTCATAGCTCGTGGTGTGAGGTGTATGCGATACCGTCGTCAGCGAATGAAGACCTGTTTTTCCAAACGGCATGAGTGAGAAGAAAGGTCCGTCCATCACGGTGAGACCTGTGCCTCGCATTCTCTCGGGAACGCGGCAGAGTATGACCTCGCAGAGCTCATACTTTATCGGCAGCATCTCAAATCCCGCCAGTGCATGAATCTGGTTGGTTCCCGCGTATGTACAGTTGAGCACGAACGGCGTCTCAATGTCCGTCGAATTCGAAAGAGTAATCACATAGCAGTCCTTCACTGCCTTGATGCACTCAGGATGCACTCCGAACATAAACCTCGCGCCCGCGTTCACCGCGTCAGCGTACAGCCTCTTTCCGAGCAGTGCCGCATCGAAGCTGTACTCTGTTGTCAAAAATGCCGCCTCGACCGCACTTTTGTTGAACCACTCTTCAAGCTTTATCCTGTCACAGCGCACATTGAGATTTCCGCAGAACTTCTCAAACTGTGCCGCATTTGTCCAGCTCAGTGCACGCGAAATCGCATAAATCTGTTCAAAATCCATGTTTAGGCAATCGGCATAATCCCTTTTAAACCGCTCAAAATATCCTGCCGATTTCATGGCTGTGGAAAAAGAGCGCGGGTAGTGGTAGCCGTTGTGAAGTCTCGCCTGATTTATGTACGAGCCCCTCATAAAGACATCCTTCTCCTGCTCAATCACGAGCGTCCTGTATCCCTTTTTCGCCAACTGTCCGGCGGCATACAATCCGTACATTCCCGCCCCTAAAATCACTCTGTCAAAAACCTGCATCTTACTCCGACTTTCTCATATCATAACTACTTTGTTCCGAATATCCTGTCTCCGGCATCTCCGAGTCCCGGAATGATATATCCGTGCTCATTGAGTTTCTCATCGCATGTTCCGATGTACATGTCAACATCCGGATGATCCTTCTTCATTTTCTCAATTCCCTCAGGTGCGGCAATTATGCACATGAAGCGGATATTCTTTATTCCACGCTGCTTGAGCATAGTGATTGCCGCCGATGACGAACCTCCGGTTGCAAGCATTGGATCAACGACAAATACTTCTCTCTCCGCACAGTCCTGTGGAAGCTTGCAATAGTATTCAACAGGCTCTAATGTCTCCTCATTGCGGTAAAGTCCGATATGTCCCACCTTAGCCGCAGGAATCATTGCGAGCATTCCGTCAACCATGCCAAGTCCTGCTCTCAGAATAGGAACAACAGCCAGTTTCTTTCCCGCGAGTTCTTTAACCGTTGTCTTGCAGATAGGTGTCTCTATCTCCACATCCTTGAGTTTTAAATCTCTTGTCGCCTCGTAACACATAAGCATTGCTATCTCGCTTATAAGTGTACGGAAATCCTTAGAGCCCGTCTCCTTTCTTCTGAGAATTCCAATCTTGTGCTGAATCAAAGGATGATCCATAACAACTACTTTACCCATAAGTTTCCTCCCATATATATTGTATTTTTAATTCTCAAGCATATTGATTCTGCGGATATGTCTCTCCTCGTTGGAAAATTCCGTTGTGAGGAAAGTCTCTGTAATCTTAACGGCAAGTCCCGGTCCGATTACTCTTCCGCCAAGTGCAAGTACGTTCGCATCATTGTGAAGTCTTGTGGCCTCCGCCATGAAGCAGTCCGTACAGAGTGCGGCACGGATTCCCTTAATCTTGTTGGCTGCTATCGATATTCCTATACCTGTTCCGCAGATAAGAATGCCCTTGTCGCAGCTTCCGTCATTGATTGCCGCACACACCTTCTTGGCATATTCAGGATAGTCAACACTCGCCTCACTGTAGCTTCCAAAATCCTTATACTCATATCCCTTCTTATCAAGATACGCCATAATCTCCTGCTTTAATGCAAATCCTCCCTGGTCACAGCCAATCGCTATCATAAAAAAATCCTCTCTTTCTTATATTATTCTTCATTTTCAAGCTGCGTAAGCTTGGCATCCACTTTGTTAAGCCATTTTACAAGTTCATCGCAACATTCAATATAGCTGTCCATCTCCTTGCCGTAAGGATCCGGTATCTCGCCTGCATCACCGACAAACTCCGATATTGTATAGAGATTATCGGGATCATATGTCTCAATAATCATTTCTTTTTCCCTGTTGCCGATTGCCAGCAGGAGTGTATCTTCTGAAATATCCTCCTCAGTAAGTGCGACAGAGGTTCTGTTGTCAAGTATTATACCTTTCTGTCTCATAACCGCTATTGCCTTCGGATTAACCGGTTCCGGGAAAAGTACAATCAGTCCGCGTGAAATAATTTCTATATCTTTATGGGCAGTGATATGCTTCATGAGAAGCTCCGCCATAGGTCCCATACAGGTATTATTCATACTCACAAATACGATTCTACTATATTTTTTCATGCACGATTCGGGCTGTATACCCGACACTCCTTGTATTATTTGACTTCTTCAATATGATGTCCGGCGGCTTTAATCAGTCTGTTCATGACTGCCTGTCCGAAACTGTCCTCACTAAAGCCCTCCGACAATATCACATCAACGTCTATATGGTCAAAATGTCTCAACACGTCAAAAAGATGTGCTGCCACTTCATGTTCATTCTCACGGCTTCCGACAACTACAACCTCACCGTGTGTGTATCTGTGCTCATTCTCGGTACTTGAAAGAATGCCCACCTTGAGTCCGTCATATTCATAACCTTTGGCAAGCTCATTAATCTTTGCCACGACCTTATCATTATCACCCTCAAATATCGTGAGCTCTGCCTTCGGTGCATAATGCCTGTACTTCATGCCCGGCGCCTTAGGCTTGCCCTTCACTGTCGTGTGCGCAAGAACCGTCTCGTCAAAGCATACGTCGCCGAGCACTTCCTTTATCATATCAGCGGTCACATAGCCCGGTCTTAAAATCATCGGCACCTCGCAGGTGACATCGACAATCGTCGACTCGATTCCAATCTCAATTGCTCCGCCGTCTATTATCATATCTATCCTGCCATCCATGTCCTCAATGACATGCTCAGCCCTCGTCGGGCTCGGTCTGCCCGAAAGGTTGGCGCTCGGAGCCGCGATATAAACGCCCGAATCCTTTATGAGCTTATGCGCGACAGGATGGCTCGGCATACGGATTGCAACCGTGTCAAGCCCGCCTGTCGTTCCGTAAGGAACAATTTCCTTTTTCTTAAAAATCATCGTGAGCGGCCCCGGCCAGAATGCTTCCGCAAGCTTATATGCACATCCGGGTATCTCACTTGCAAGCTCATCAAGCGCCCCTATGTCCGCTATATGCACAATGAGCGGATTATCGCTCGGCCTTCCCTTCGCGCTGTATATCTTGCGCGCCGCATCCTCCTTGAGCGCATCGCCGCCAAGACCGTACACCGTCTCCGTAGGAAACGCCACAAGCCCGCCGTTCTTAAGTATCTTCCCTGCTTCCCTTATAACACTCTCCTCATTGTTATTGTCTATTTTTATAATCTTTGTGTCCATTAGTTTTCTCCTGCTACAGCCTGTCTCATGCTCTCTTCGTGCATGATATCCAGTCTGTTCTCCGCTTCCGTGACGTCGATAATCGACTTGACCAGTCTGTCAATCTGCGACCCTTCCGTGTAATCCGCTGCCGCATAATATCTTATGCGGTTCTCGCGTATCATCTTATATACCTTATTTTTATCTCCCGTATATGGATTGTACACGCCAATCGAATGACCGCCGTATGAATTTACCAGCTTCATGCATGGAACATCCGTATCGCTGTCACCGATATATACCATATTTTTAAACGGAATTCTTATATCCTCCGGAGCGTAGTAATCGTTCACTCCGGCATCGTTGATGTCGAGAACTCCCTTGGATATTCTGAAAAGATACTGCGTCTTATTGGTATAATTCACGACCTGCGCCGGCCACTTCACCATTCCGTGCTCATCAAAATAAAAGCTGCTCGCATATATCTTCTCAAAAGCACCTTCCCTTGCAATCCTCGTTCCATCAATCATCTCCTTGAGTCCCGACGATATAATATAATGCTCCACCTTCACGCCATGCCTGAGCCCGTACTCCCTTACCCTCTCAAACCATCCGTTGACACCGTCAAACAGCTTCACCCTTGAGCCATATTCCTCAAGCGATGCTCGGCTGAACACAAGGTTCCCCTTCGCCTCCTGCACCATTTTATACATATATGCAAGATTACTGTCCATGTTATTCTCTCTGGCAAGCTTCCCCGTCTCCTCCCAGAACTTCGCGACATCGTAGCCGACTGACTGTATAAAGCCCTGTGCCTGCATATCGTCAGGCGAAAGCGTCTTATCAAAGTCATAACATATAGCCACTATCGGAAGCGTCTCCTGCTTACCTTCCGTCAACATATATTCAAGTCCTCTTTTCAATATAAAAATTTACTCCTGCAGCTCTAAGCCGCCTCTAAAATGCTACAAACATGATACCCTTTACGGAGTACTTTGTCAAGAAGGCGGAGGGTTGCCGCACCACTACCTGATTTCCTTCACAATTTCCTTCTCGTGAGTTTTTGTAAATCCGCTCAATTCGTAAGACCTTATTCTCTCGTTAACAAGTATTGGAATAACAAATCCGTTTTTTACCAAAACCGCCAGTCTGTTAATTACCGTCTTATTGGTTACTCCTATTTCCTTGCTGACTTCTATCGGTGTAAATTCATTTTTGTGTTTTTTTATCAAATACAACAACAGCTCTTTCTCCTTTGCCTTGAGA
>UQZF01000014.1 GCA_900545455.1 uncultured Eubacteriales bacterium | reverse complement strand
TTCTAATACAATGTTAAGTTCATCAACAGACAGCCACAGATGTTTCAGATTTTTCACCGCTATATCAGGTATGGTAAGTCTTAACGCTTCACCGTACGACATGGCAATTTCGTCATTGTCCGCTCCGCGCTTCACCTCGCATTGTATCTGCATAACCTTTGCAAACTGCGCTCTCACAACATTTCTGTTATAGAATGTCTTATATTCCTTTATAAGCTCATCCGCACGGTTCAATTCATTGTTCTCTATTGCATTTATTATTTCCCATCTTCTTTTCCATTCCCTGTAATCATTGTAGAAAAGATATGTTCCCTCATCCTCAAATACCATACCGAGTCTGTCGGTAAGCCTTGTGAGAGTTGACGAATCAGGTTCCCTTCTGCCCGTCTCTATCCTGCAAAGATTTCCCTCACTCATAAGTCCCGCACACAACTCTGCACGCCCTACATTCTGTCTGTTTCTCTCATTGTAAAGCAGCATTCCTAAGCTTTCATTATTACTATTTCCTGCATTTTTATTAAGCGATACGTTATTCAACAGTCTCACCCTTCGTCCATCAAAAATATCTCGTTGGAAGCAATTTTTAAAATTTTATCCAGCTACTTTAATAATAACACAAAGCCAAACGCAATCCAACTTTTTTTGTAGTTATTTGGCTATTGTTTATATTTTATTAAGCTATTATTAATCTCAGCTACAACATTGACAGTTTGAAAAATTAAAAAAACGGAGTTACTTCTCTTTTGTTCAGAAAAGTAACTCCGTTTTAAAATTAGCTTTATTCGCTCCTAAGTGCCACAACAGGATCTTTCTTTGCTGCCATCTTAGCAGGTATAAGTCCCGCAATAAAGGTAAGCGCCATACTTATAAGTACAAGTATCAGTGCTGCAGCCCATGGAAGTCCTGCCACATTCGAAATTCCCGAAAGATGCTTTATGACCGCATTTATCGGAATAATGAGTATTAAAGTCACAATAATACCCATTGCTCCTGAGACAAATCCAACGATGAGCGTCTCGGCGTTAAATACCATCGAAATATCATGCTTCGATGCACCGATACTTCTGAGGACACCGATTTCCTTGGTTCTCTCAAGAACGGAAATGTATGTGATAATTCCAATCATAATCGATGATACAACAAGTGAGATTGCTACAAATGCAATCAGCACATAGGAGATTGCATTTATGATTGTGCTTATCGATGACATCATAAGTCCGATGTAATCGGTGTAATTGATTACCGCTTCCTCCCTGCCGCCGACACGCATTGCTTCATTGTACTCATCAATCTTATCTGAGATTCCATCCTTGGAATTGAAGTCAACGGGATATATCATTATTGAACTTGGTTTTTCAAGGTCTGCCACACCGAAGGCTTCCATATTATCATCATATGTAGCTGATGATGTTGCCGGCTGCATATAGGATGCCATGAATGCCTCTAACTCCTCCTGTGAGAGCGATGCAAGGTATGCCTGCTGTTCAGGTGTGAGTGCCGTGATATCGAAGGTATTCTCCATCTCAACTTCCTCACCGGCCTTTGTAAAAGGCTTTCCCGTAATCACATCGGTCTCAGGCTCTGCCGCCTGCTTTTTCACGATATCGGAATCATTAATCTGATTGATTACATACTCCATAAGGGCGCTTGTATAACCGACTGAACCGCTCACGGCACCTGTAACCGCATCAGGATTCGGTCTTAAAATACCGACAACCTGAAGCTGTATTCCATTGGCTACAGCTTCCTTGTAACTGTCCTCGTCGTCACGCACATCCGTGTACGTTCCACTCTCCTCGTCATAGCTGTAAAAATCCGTGTTGACGATAAGACGGTATCTGAGATTCAAGATGTCCTCGTAGGTATACTCAGTCTTGTAGCTGACAACCTCCTCACCCTTTGCAAGACGCGTCATTGTATCGGCTACTTCATTCTGGTCTTTAAGACCAAGTGCATAAAGTGCATAATCGCTGATTTCATTATTTTCGTCAACAATAAGAACTATCTCATTGTATGCAGAAGGCCATCTTCCGGCAATCACATCATACTGTGACTCAAGAAGCGTCCGGTTTCCGATGAGCTGACTCCACACATCCCATGAACTGCCCATCATTGGAGAGCTCATCATTGTTGAATTTGAAAGTCCCGATAACTGCCCCATACCTACACTGTCAAGAACGGTACTTGGATTTACCTGAACAATGCCATCGGATGTATCTTCCTTGTAAATATTAAGCGTTGTTGAGTATCCGTACTGAATATCGCTCACAAGCTCGTCGAAACCGTTATTCTCATCCTCTATGTACTTTTTAAACTCGGAAAGATTGTTCACCTGAACCTGTGACATCATCGAGTTAAGCATCTCGCTTATAATGTTGTTGGAATATATTTTTCCTTCTTCCTTCTCGGATGCGTCCCCGACATTTTGTCCCATAAAAGCACTCATCATGCTTGAATAATCGACCTGTTCTTCCTCAATTGCTATCGGATATGAAGAAAGTGTATCTTCCTCAACCCTTTTGATATAACTCTGAAAACCGCTCGAAAGCGCAAGAATGAGTGCAATTCCTATAATACCGATGCTTCCGGCAAATGCCGTGAGAATCGTTCTTCCCTTCTTTGTCATGAGATTGTTGGCACTTAATGACAATGCAGTAAAGAAGGACATTGATGTTCCTCTCCTCTTTTTGCCCGAATGTGTCTCAACCTCCGTAACTTTGCTCTCGCTCTCAGTGAACGGCATTGTGTCATCCGTCACCTTGCCGTCTAAAAGTCTTATGATTCTGGACGAATATTTCTCTGCAAGCTCCGGATTATGCGTTACCATGATTATGAGCCTGTCCTTGGATATCTCCTTTAAAAGTTCCATAATCTGAATACTTGTCGCAGAGTCAAGTGCTCCTGTAGGCTCATCAGCAAGAAGAATGTCGGGATTATTGACAAGGGCTCTCGCTATGGCTACTCGCTGCATCTGACCGCCTGACATCTGATTCGGTTTCTTGTGAAGCTGGTCGCCGAGGCCTACCTTCTCAAGAACCTCAACCGCTCTTTTTCTCCTCTCTGCTTTAGATACACCTGATAGCGTGAGTGCAAGCTCTACATTGGAGAGAACCGTCTGATGCGGAATGAGATTATAACTCTGAAATACAAATCCGATTGTGTGATTGCGGTATGTGTCCCAATCAGAGTCCTTGTACTTCTTGGTTGATTTACCGTTGATTATAAGGTCTCCGCTTGTATACTGGTCAAGACCTCCGATAATGTTAAGAAGCGTTGTCTTTCCACAACCTGACTGTCCGAGAATTGACACGAACTCACTGTCTCTGAACGTTATATCAACTCCCTTTAGTGCCTGAACGGTTGTATCACCGCTGACATAGTTCTTAACAATATTTTTTAATTGAAGCATACTTTCTTCCTTTCTGAGCGATTTACCGCAAAAAGCTGTCCGCCTCGCCCAGATTCAGACAGCCTTAACATATTTAACACATCTAACATATGTTGACAAATATACGCTTCAGTTCTTTATAAGTCAAATTAACATTTTATAAATTTCAGGTCTCCTGTCCCTGAAAAGCCCCCAGCTGTCACGCATTTCGCGTACAGCATCAAGGTCGGCACTTCCGTACACAATCTCCTCTTTATCCCTTGATGCCTGGCACACCACCTCTCCGGTCTCATCCGTTACAAATGACGAACCGTAAAATAATAATTCAGACTTCTGACCACCGTTATCCTTTGATGGTGTCACACATTCAAGACCATACCTGTTCGCAGCGACCACCGGAACAATATTGCATGCAGCATGCCCCTGCATACAACGTCTCCAGTGCGGCATACTGTCACACTCAAGAATCGGTTCACTTCCTATTGCCGTCGGATACAGCAGAAGCTCTGCTCCCTGTACTGCCATGCCTCTTGCCGTCTCAGGGAACCATTGATCCCAGCATATCCCCACACCTATCGTAGCGTATTTTGTTTTCCACACCTTAAAGCCTGTATCTCCCGGCGTAAAATAGAACTTTTCCTGATAATAATGGTCATCAGGAATATGCGTCTTTCTGTACACTCCGAGAATGCTTCCATCTGCATCTATAATTGCAACGGAATTATAATATACATTTATATCTCTTTCATAAAAGCTTATAGGCAGCACAACGGAAAGCTCCTTCGCCACCGCCTGAAAATGCAGAACCGCATCATTTTCCATAAGCGGCTTAGCAAGCTTGTAGGACTCATAATTTCTCTCCTGACAAAAATACCAATTTTCAAACAACTCGGGAAGCAGAATAATCTGTGCTCCGTTTGCTGCTGCCTCCCTCACAAGACGGTCAGCCTTTTCTATATTTTCCCGCACGTCTCTTGTGCAGGACATCTGTATGCCCGCATACTTTACCTTTCGCATAGCAGTCTCCTCCCATTGTCATTATGTTGAGAGCCATCTCTCACTCAACATAGTATAAGTATTTTTATGATAACACAAAAATACTTTTCTTAAAATATTTTTTATCATTTGATGATTCAGGTGTCAAAACATGCTTTCACAACTAGAAAAAGAAACAGATCCGTACATAGCCGTTCCTGCATGGTATATACGAACCTGTTTCACCTATAAAAACTATATTTTTGTATTACTTTTTCTTAGTTGTCTTTTTGCGCTTGGCAATTACCGCCAGAACGGCTGCAGCAAGTGCAATAACCACAAGAACAATCAACATCGGTATAATTATCTGAATACCGCCATCCTTATCTGCTGTCTTTTCAGCACTAACGGCATTACTCTCATTCTGCTGTGATGTTGCATTTTCAGCAGTCGTAACCTCTGTATTATCCTTAGAGCTTTCCTCTGATACAGGCTGCTCATTGTTCTCTACAGCCTTCCATCCGATAACAAATGGTGATGCACTTGTAATGATAATCTTAAGGCCTTCCTCCGTCTTTTCAGGATCAAAGTACTCCATTTTTCCGGCATTATCACCTGACACTATAAGATGTCCGATTACAAAATCAAATCCATCTCTTGAAGTATTTTCAGGATATGGAAGAACAGCCTCAACACCTACGCTCAATTCCTCCTCACTCGCATCAGTCCATTCTCCATTGCTGCGCTTAATCTTTATAACATAGTCAAACACCATCGTGTTCTCTGCTTTAACATCCGGAAGAATTCTGACAGCTTCATTTTCCGTAATCATTCTTGCAAGAAGCTCCTCTACCTCTTCTGCCGTGCTGCAGTTAAGCTTTTCCTTTACAACATCAGGTATCATATCGACAGTAAGCTCTCCAACATGTCCTCTGTATTCATAACCCGTACCTGATGTCTCAGTTGCTGCCTCACCTGATTTTTCCGTTGACGGCTTCACGCTTGGTTTCTCTGCCTGTGCCTCCGTTGACGGCTTCACGCTTGGTGCCTCTGTCGGTGCCTCTGTTGACGACTCCTCGCTTGGTGCCTCTGTCGGTGCCTCTGTTGACGGCTCCTCGCTTGGTGCCTCTGTCGGTGCCTCCGTTGATGGCTCCTCGCTTGGCGCCTCTGTCGGTGCCTCCGTTGATGGCTCCTCGCTTGGTGTCTCTGTCGGTGCCTCCGTTGGCGGCTCCTCCGGTTCTTCCTTACCGTCAACGCTAACCGTTCTTACGATAACCGCACATGTTCTTGAAAGACTTCCGACGAACTCGATATCAATGTATCCTTCTATTACAACTGTCTCAATCTCACCGACTGCATATGTAGCCTTACCGTTTGATACGCTGATACTCTCGCCCTGAACCTTAGCCTCAATCTTACTGCTTCCTAAACCACATCCGCCTACGAGTTCTACGATATACTTACCGTTAGGTACGTCGACTCTGAATGTGTTTCCATCAGGCATAATGTAGTCCCTGTAAACATTATCAGGAAGCTGTGTTCCCGGCTTGTAAGCGCCCTCATCACGACCCTGATTTTTCTGTTTTCCGTCTAAGAAACCATAGCCCTTATCCTTGCTGTATGCACTTCCAAGCTCCTCTAAGGTCTTAGTTCCGTTCTTTACATTACCAAGAACTCCAATCCAGCCGTCCTCAACAGCAGAGCCCTCTGTACCGAAGTCAAATCTCTTTGCAACAGGGTAGTCAACCGTGAGTTCTAATTCTGCAGTTCCGTCAAATCCTTCAACTGTTCCTGTAAGCTTTGTTGTTCCGAGCACAGTCACATCAACAGGTGTTGTCTTATCCCACTCAGCACTTACATAAGATGCTGTTCCATCAGCCCATACTGCATATACGTTGTTAGGAAGTGTGTACTCTGTCTCATTGAGATAAATCTCCCAATATCTTGTGTAGAGAGATACAATGTAGTTGGCAGCAACCTTAACTGTAATTGTAATCTCACCGACCGAAAGATTTGATGTTCCCTTGAGGACATACTCACCAACAGTATTTACATCGAGATTGCTTGTATCCCAAGTAACTGTTCCTGCTATAGTCTGTCCATTTAAGAATGTAGCTGTAAGCTTAGTCGGAAGTGTTGGTTCATTTCCCACTATAACGGTAATATCCTCATACTTAGCGTATCCTGTAGATACATTAGGAACAACCTTTACCGTCTTTTCAATAGGTGTATCCCAACCTGCAACAGTACCAATTACCTTGTACTCACCAGGTGTCTTGATGTCAACATTAGTTACATTCCACTTAACATTTGCAAATGTCTTATTTCCGTTGGTGTCCGTTACCCCAAGCTGCGCCGGGAGTAAATCAGACAATGTCTGTCCTGCTGCCAATACCTGATCCTGAACAAGCTCAGGAAGTGTGAAATCATCAAGTGATGCTATATCAACCAAGGTATGAAGCTCAATCTCTCTTGACATAAACGATGTCCTGCCGTCAACAACTGCAGCAATCTTATATCTGTATGTCGTATCAGGGGCAACATTCTTATCAACATACGAGAAGTACTTAACGGCATCCTCATCTGTATTCTCGGATGCGGTAACAACTCTCACATTATTAAGTGAAATTGTGAGCTCATCGGTGCTATCAGCCTCGCTTTCACTCTCGGATGACTCTGTTGCATCCTCCGTGTCTGCCTTGCCTGTGCTCTCATTCTCGCTTGCAATTTCACTTGTGGATTCGCCTGCGATTTCACTTGTGGACTCGCATGTACTCTCGGCTTCGCTCTCGGCTTCGCTCTCGACTTCCTCCGTGTCCACCTGTGTCGCATCTGTTTTGCTAAGCATCTGCTCACTTGCGTAAACAGGAACCTTCTTTGTTATGACAATCGCCGAAAGAGGTGCTCTTGCGGAATCATTATTACAAATTACGGTAATCTGTCCGCCATCATCAACCGTAACCTCGAGTGACTTAACAATATCCGACGTTGATGTAATCTCTATCGAATCAGCTATCGCGCCCATATCCGTTCCGTTGATTGATAAGGTTGCCCCTGCCGAACCGCCAAATGCTCCTGCATATACGTTCACAGTATATGTTCCTGCCTCATCGACATCGATCTTGAATTCAAGCTTGCCCTTTTCCGCATACGCAACGTCCTGACATGCGTATTCTACGGCTTCAGAATCATCTGACACGGCAATATATGTACCCTTGTTTGCATAATCCGCAACAACCGTATCCTCGGAGAATCCGTATCCCTTTTCTGCATCATATACATCATTGCCTACTTGTACGAATCCGTCCGCATTGCCCTTCTTGGTTCCGATATCGAACTGCTTATACAAAATGTCCTCATAGCTTACAGGTGTCTCAGGTTCCTCCGGTGTCTCTGTTATTCCGTCAACAATCTTGATATTGTCAATAAATACACCACCGTATGTCTTTCCGGCTGCCATGAAAATACTGTCTAATGCTTCCACCTTATCAGATGCCACAAAGTTAACCTTTCCGCTGTATACTTCTGAATCATCGGAAATTCTTGTAACCGTTACCTCAACCGTCTGGGTGTCAAAGTTAACTCCTGCCGTAATATGAAGCCATCCTGTTGTGTCTCTGTTAAGTCCGCCCTTACCTGACGACTCTCCGTTAGTTGTTCCTGCATTCACATTAGCCTTGGCAGTAATGTCCTCACCGTTGATTGTGATGCTTCCCCAGTATCCGTTTCCGTTTGCCGTTCCGCAAATGGTGAGAATCTGGGCACTGCTGTCAAGCCAGTTTGTATTTGCTTTATTTGCACTGCCAAGCAGAGCAATATTGGATGACTTGTTCTGTACACACGCATCCATCTTAAAGTCGAATTCAACTGTTGCATTTGCCTTGACATCAAGTCCGGACTTCTGTGTTCCGGTGTCACCGCTTCTTGAGCCCACACCGTATACATAATCGCTTGTGTTGGCATTTACGGTCGATGTGTCCTTCTCAAGATACTCGTAAGCTGTATTTCCTGCTGTTATAAGAGTAAAATCCGACTCACCACTCTCAAAATCCTGTGAGTACAGAATCTTCTCCTCCGGTTTCTCCGGCTCCTCAGGCTGTTCCTTATCCGGAACATACTCTACAAGCTCGTCCTTGGAAATAGTGTCGATTAACTCGAACGCACCATCGCCCTCTGCCCTGTATATCTGATATCCTGTTACTTCATGTCCGTATGTGCCGTCGCTTGCCTCTGTGAAAGCTATCTCAGCACTGTTCTTGGTAAGCTGGCCTACCATAAGCTGTGAAGTGACAAGACCTTCAGAAAGGAGGTAGCTTAAGTTAGCAGGCTGATTGTAACCAACATTCTCCCATGCAACGCCCTCTCTGTAAGCAAGATTCTCAAGGAGACATGGTACGACGTAATCGGTCTGAATTGTTGTCGTGTAAACACGGACCTTGTTCTTGTCTGCTGCACAACGTGCAATAATTTCTTCTCTCCAGTCTCCAAGGAAGTCTGCAATAATACCAAGATTACCCTTTGTTCCGTTGCTTGACCAGATTTCTGTTGATGAGAGAAGATCTACCTGCTCCTCCTTCTCATAATCCCACTTGTAGAGTTTAACCCCTGTAGGTGCGTAAGCCTCTTTGTTAAATGTATGATCCTGAACTTCACTTAACAGATCTCCATCCCAGAAGATGGATGCATTAGAAGCAGGAGTCCTGTCAGCAAGCTTTATGAGTGCTCCAACCTTTGACTGAGTTGAATAAACCTCTCCGTTCGTGGAATCCCATGAAGGCTCATCATTTCCCTCATAAGCAGGACTCGCTATTGACCACCACTCAGCACCTGCCGATGTAGGGTCGATATCCGCTGCAACACCACGGCCTGTATCCTTACCTGTCCAGTAACCCATGATAATTTCACCTGTCTCGGCGTCATGGATTTCTACATGGTATGCGGCATTATCATGCTCGTGAACGTCCATTATCTCAAGTCCGTCGTTCCACTCTACCCAGTCTGATACATGCATTGCATCACCATGTCCAAGACCTGTTGAATACTTAACCGTACCATCATGGTCAACCGTGAGGGAACCATAGATAATCTCGTCCTTGCCATCATTGTCAACGTCATTTACACTGAGGCCATGGTTACCCTGTGCCTCGTACTCCGAGCCAGCCTCATTTGTATCGAATGCCCAGTAAACATCAAGCTTTCCTTCATCGTTTACATAGTAAGCTGTAAGACATGTTCTTGTGTAGTATCCTCTTGAGAATACCGCGTATGGCTTCTCACCATCAAGATAAGCTGTAGCAGACAAGAATCTGTCAACACGGTTACCATACGCATCGCCCCATGCACCAACATTTCCTCTTGCAGGAACGAAGTCCGTTGTGTCAAGAATGCTTCCGTCCTCACCATTGAACATTGTGAAGTACTCAGGTCCGTCAAGAACATATCCTGAAGCATTACGGTAATCATTTTTTTCACTGATTTTCTCCGTTGGAAGTGAGCTTGAAGGAACATCAATGTACTCTGCCTCGGCAAGTGTGTTGGCTGTGCCGTCTGCAGGTCTTAATACTGTTGTTCCCGGTGCTGTCTTAACTGCTATCTCTGCCTTGCCGTCACCATCATAGTCCCATACCTGGAACTGTGTATAATGGGCACCTGAACGGATATTTATACCCATATCGATTCTGTAGAGAAGAGTCGTCTCTCCTGTTGCCCAGTTTACATCATATGCATCGAGGAATGTCTTTCCCGTAAATCCGTATCCGGAATTATCCTTTGCGTTGCTTGGATACCACTTAACGATAAGCTCAAGAACTCCGTCGCCGTCAAGGTCGCCGAGTGACATATCGTTAGCGCTGTAATCACATGTTGCCACCTCACCGTTGTACTCAGGCATTGTCTCATCTGCAGGAGCATAGAGATTGAGCTCAAGGTACTGATGCTCCCAGCACTTGGTATCAACTGCCTTCACACCGATAGCGGAATCGTTGCTTCCTACTATCTTATATGTAGATGCGCTTGTGCCGCCCTCATCTACCATATTTGTTACGCTTACGTTCTCTGCTATTGCAGCACCATCACGGTATACAGTGAAGGTTGTTTTAAGATTGTTGTCATTGTCAAAGTCTGCCTCAAAGCTTCTCCAGCTTAAGTAAACACCCTTTGTAAGTGTATTTCCGTCCTTGTCTGTTGCTGATATAAGTGTCTCTGCACCCTTCTCACCCGCAAGATTAACTGCTACAAGTGCTCTGTCCGAGTACTTTTCAAGATTTCCGGGTGTAAGTGTTCCGGTGACAGGAGTCTTGCATGCTGCTGAAAGCTCACTTAAACCACCTGCGTTGAGTGCTGCCACCTTGTAGTAGTAGCTTATGTTGGTATCAATATCAAAATATGTATCCTTGAAGGTTGTCTCTGTAGTCTCGCCCACCTTCTCAAATGCCTTGAAGCCCTTCTCGCCCTCAGCCTTTGCTGAACGGTAGATAACGTACTTGATTACCTTGCCATTGCCTGCATCTTCCACTGCTGCGGCATTCCACGAAATTGTGATTGTGTTCTGAACACCTGTTGTTGATGATGTAGGGTCTACACATACAACATTTGTCGGAGCTGCCGGAACCTTAACCGTATCTAATACGGCCTCAACTGTCTCAACATTCGAACGGGCTGACTCTGTTCCGTCTGCCGTAACACATGTCATGTAGTACTGATATGTCTCACCAAGAGCCGCCGTCATGGCTCTGCAGCCAAGCTCATCCTTCTTGTACTCTTCAGTTGTAAACGACTTTACAACGGTGAATGCATCATCAGAAGAACTCTTTCTGTAAACCTTGTAGCTTACAGCCTCATCGACACCTGAAAAACCGAGAAGGAAAGTCATGTTAGAACCACTTACCGACTTCTCGGATGCCACAAGTGATGATGGTGCCTTTAAAATCTCTGTAACCGTAAAACCGTTAAAGTAATTGTCTGTTGTTATGTTGAGCTGTCCGTCCTCAACCCTCACCGTGCCTGTTGCACCGGCAACGCCCTGCCTAACGGAGATGCTTCCGATGGACTTGCCCTCTGCGCCATAGGATGACTTAACCGTTGAAGTTCCCGGAAGAAGGTCTCCGCCGTAGCAGGTAACCTCATAATCACCGTTAGGAATATCAAGTGCGAACTCTCCTGCACCCAACGTAAAGTCCCTTCCCATAAGGCTGTAGGAATCATTCTTCTGCTCACCGCGGTCACGTCCCGCACCCGGTCTTGTTATCCAGCCATAACCTCTTGCAGCGTCATACATCTCTGCACCGACACCTGTCCAGCCTGTCTCTGTAGGTCCGTCAGCCTTTGCAACGCTGCCCTTGTCACCATTGATATCGAACTTCCAGCCTGCTGTCTTAGTTGTCACCTGTATCATGTTAGAGAACTCACCCAGTCCCTTAGGGTTGAAGCCTCTGACTGCATATACATATGTAACACCCGCCTGACAGGATGTATCTGTGTACTTACTCTTAGATGATACGGAATACTTCTCAGCATTGGAAAAATCCACATCATCAATTGTCTGTCCATCAGCCAATATAGCTCTGTAAATATAGTAGAGCTCTGAGTCTTCCTCAGCATCCCACTGTAATCCCACAGAGGATGCACCTACTGTTGTGCTTACAAGATTCTCAATCTTCCCCGGAGCCTTTGTAGGAATCTTATTCACAACAAGCTCCGCAAGCAAATCAAGTGCATCTGTTGCGCCGTCCTTAGCATAATCAACAATTCCCTCGGCAACACACTGTGCAAACTTGTATGCTCCATAGTACTGTAAATGTGTGGAATCGTTAGCACCGCCTGCATAAGCTCCCTCAGGGTAATCGCCGGCCTCAAGAATGAGGAACAATGACTTAGCACCCTCGATACCGAACTCATTGCAAAGTGCCGTAGAACGTGCCGTAAGATCAACTATAGGAATATTCTGCTCCTTGGCCATCTTACGCATAACGTCGCCGTACTTCTCAAAGTTGCCGACAAAGGACTTGAGTGAACCGTCTGCATTGGTCGTATAGCTGTATCTTGCAACAGGTGTTATAAGAACAGGAGTGGCACCTCTCTGTGTTACGCCATCAACATAATACTGCATCCAATACCCAAAATCCTCAGGGGAAACATACCTGTTAGGTCTTGCAGCAGTGGCATCATTGTGTCCCCACTGAACCAGAACATAATCTCCCGGCTTTACATCCTCGAGTAAATCGTCGAACTTTCCCTCCTCTATGAAGGACTTAGAGCTTCTTCCTCCGATAGCTCTGTTCTCAACGATAACATTCGTTGTCTCATAGGTCTGTGCCTGACTATACTGACAGTCCTTGCACTCACGCTCCTCAACAAAATCCCCGAAGAAGTTGTGAAGTGTCTGTCCCCAGCCTGTCTGAGGGTAATAATTACTCTCATAGGTCTGTACGGTTGAGTCGGAAGCGATAAAGATTGTTGGCTTATCACCCGCCGTCTTAGCTGCATTCTTGGTAATTGTAACCTTGCTTACATATACCTTGCCTGTGACAGCATCCTCCTCTTTGGTCGCGCTTCCCGATGTCTCCAAAAACTTGAGGTTAAGGACACCATCAACGAGGCACGCTGTTATATCCTGTGTAACGGTAGCGCCCGCTGCCACCTTAACTCCCGATGCCTTTGTGATATCCTCTGCCTCGAGGGAAACCACAAGCTCCTTATCGGTAGGGTTGACAAGTTCAACGCTTACCTTGTAATCTGCATTGTCAAGTGCGAAGTCAAGTGTGGAAGTATTCTCATAAGTGTAAGATCCAAAGCCTGTACTCTCAGTCTCTTTCCATATCTTGCTCGCAATCTCAAGATATCCGTCACCGTCAGTAACATACGATGCACTTCCGGTCGTGACCTTCTCCTCTCTTGGGTAATAAACTCCGCCTACCCAGTCCTTAGCTGCATCAGGGTAAGCCACATCGCTGAAGCCATAGCCTGTCTCAGCGCTGAATAAGGTAGAAGAATCGACCTTCTGCCCCTTTCCCATTGCATAGGCACCGGTAGCTGCCTTAACTGATGAAGCCTTCTCGGCTGCATTTACAGTTACTGCACCGACATCCGAAAGTGATACGCTTCCTGCCACCATAGCCACTGAAAGCAGAAGCGATACTCCCTTGCGAATGTTCTTCTTGAATTCTTTTGACAAATTAATTTTGCCACGCCAAATACCTGAATTCATGAATCATCCTCCTATTTGTTACATTATTATAGTTTTCGTGAATATAGTTTTGCCACTTTATGCATATTAACATCTTGTGCGTCCAAAGTAAATATTCCTTTTGTGCATTTTTGTTGTTTTTATGAGCGTTTTCAACCATCTTATATGCAACTTGCATTATTATATAGGTTGTTAGTACTATTTTTTGTGCATAGGTACCATATTTTCGTTTTGCATTGTGTCTATTTATGTTGGTTTTTTCGAAAATCTTACATATTATTTTTTTGATACATATCAAAATGTTGTAAACAGCCATGGATGACGGATTTTGCAACTATGGCGGAATGAGAAGAAATTTTTTCAGAATCATTTAGAACAATCAGATAAGTCATAGAAACGAAGTTTCCTATTACATAAAAAAAACAGATACCCATCTGTTTTACATAGGTATCTGTTGTGTAATGCAATGTATGTTTCCCCCGCCTACAATTATATCGCGTGCGTACACCGGGACGATATTTCTGTCAGGGAAGGCTTCCTTAAGTACCGCAACCGCCTTCTCATCGTTCACATCTCCGAATTGTGGCAGCACAACCGCACCGTTTGAGATATAGAAATTCACATAGGAGGCTGCAAGCCGCTCACCTGCACTTCTCTCATCCTCGCCCGGCTCGAACTCAAATCCGGCAAGCTCTTCCTCGGTTATGCACACGGGCTTTTCAGGTATATAAAGCTTATGCACCTTGAAATGCCTTCCCTTTGCGTCCGTCTCGCTTTCTAAGACCTCAAGGCATTTTTTACTCATCTCATACTGTGGGTCTTCCTCCTTGTCCGTCCACGCGAGCACGACCTCACCCGGACGCACAAAAGCACATACATTATCGACATGCTCGTTGGTCTCATCCTGATATATCCCGCACGGAAGCCATACCACCTTTTCCACATTACAGTACTGTTTCAGCTTTTCCTCAATCTGCGCCTTGCCAAGCTTCGGATTTCTTCCCGGACTGCACAGACAGCTCTCCGTAACCAGCATGGTTCCATCGCCGTCCGAATGTATCGAACCACCCTCCAGCACAAACGGCTCTGCATCATAACAGTCAAAGCCCGCATACTCAAGAAAGCGCTTTGCAACCAGATTATCCTTCGTCCAATCTGCATACAGCCCGTCATAATCACCGCCCCATGCGTTAAAGCTCCAGCTGATGCCTCTCACGATGCCATCGGCATTTTTCACAAAGGTCGGTGCCACATCGCGCGCCCATGCATCATCGGACTCAAGCTCAACAACCTCTATTCCTTTGTCCGCACATGTAAGCTGTTTTTCAAGCATATGGTGTACTTCTTCTTTATGCTGCAGAGTTTCTGAAAAATCCGCCCCGGTATCCTTAGGATTTTTTTGCTCCTGAGCTTCTTTTAGATGCTCATGAGCTTCCTCTAGATGCTCATGTACTTCCTTCAGGTGCTCATGGTCGGCAAGCATATAGACATGCTCACTCTGTGCAATTATTGCCGCAATCTTAGCGAATACCTTCTTCGCAGCCTTACCGCCGTATATCCATGAGCCGGGTCTTACCGGCCATATCATAATGCAGCCCTGATGTCTCTCAAACTCACCCGGCATTCTGAAATTGTCATCCCTTGGGGTACTGTTGAATATTCTCATTTGATTTTCCTCTTATTTCTATTTTTAAATTGTTTCCCCATTTTTCTTCAACAATCTGTTGGAGTATTTCCGAATAAAACAAATACCATTTTTATACCCATGCATACAGCAAGCATTGCTTGCTGTACTGCCACTTCTCAAAGCGGCATCGGTGTCCGGGCAGCCAGAATAACCGCCAGAATTGCAGCAACAAATGCCACCACTCCTATGACTGCCAGCAGCTTTTTACTGAGTTTCTTCTTCGCTGCTTTGCATACCAGTGCGGTGCAAGCCACGCAGACAGCAGCAACTCCAAGTGCAATTCCCAGCGTTTCCCACAGCCACGATAATTCATATAAAATTTCCATGTAATCACCTCTCCTTCTGCGTTCAATTTATATATTCTCACAATTTCCTTTTGTGCTCCTGATACTAACATGTAAAATCAGGATATAGACTTATTCATCCGCAGTTCAACTCTATGATAACTATTTCCGGTCGATTGTTGATTCGCACCGGAATAATACTGTTTCCAATGCCTCTGCTCACAATCATAGTTGTTCCATTCTCTGTATAAGTGCCTGCGTCATATTTCGGGAAAAGTCCTTGGTTCGGAGCAATAACTCCTCCCAAAAATGGCAATCGAATTTGTCCGCCGTGGGCGTGCCCCGACAATACTAAATCAATATTTTTATTTTGATAGACATTAAAATACTCGGGTCTATGCGACAAAAGTATAGTAAATCCATTGCTAATATTTACCTGCGAAAGTTTTGTTTCCAAAATACTTTCCGATAAAAAACTGTCTCGTTCCGAAAAATCAGGGTCATTTAAGCCTATTAGCTGAATACACTCATCACCATAGTTCAATTCGATGGCTTCATCTTGAAGAACGGTAACTCCTGCATTTTCTAATGATGTCCTTAATTCTTCATATTGTGAGCCGACCCATGCTTCATGATTGCCTGTAACAAAATAGCAAGGAGCGATTTTTACGGCTTGTTGAGCAAAAGATATTGCAACTTCAATATTTGTATGGTTGGAATCTACCAAATCCCCGGTAATAACGATTATATTTGGGCTTTCTGCCTTTAATATATCAATTAACTTTTCATTATTCTTCCCGTATTCCGCATTATGCAAATCCGAAATATGGGCAATAGAAAAATTGTCAAACGCTTCAGGCAAGTCTTTAGATGTTACTGTTAAATGGTTTGTTTCTACCGACAGATTTCCCCAAATTACCCAACTGACCATAATTAAAATCAGAAGCACCACAAGTATAATTATTTTTCGCTTTTTTATCTTTTTCACGATGTTATACCTCGCCATTATAAATCCTATCCCCACAAATTGGAATTTATTTTTTGTTCTTTTCAATAATAACCGATGATGCAATCGCATATATAATGGCAATAATTGCAATAACTATTACCACATAAAATAACCATCCTGTTTTAAGAATCATATCAACCGCATTGATTGTAAAAATAATTCCTATCATCAGAAAAACAATTCCCGACTGCTTATAATGTGGCTTTTTATCCATAACTTTTCTTTCTTCCTTGGAAGCATAAATATAAGCATTATTAAACAAGAAACCTTTTTCATTAAATTGCAAATAACTAAAAATAAAGCACACTACAGCTACAATTCCCAAAGTAATTGCTCCTATAATATTTCCCATACCATTTTCTCCTTAAGTTGCAAAGTTTCTGTCCCTTACAAATCCCGATTTTTCATTTTCTTCGACTTCCCGATAAGCTGGAAGTTATCAGTCTGTTTCATCTTTTTTATATATTACGCCGTCCCATGCATAATATCCCGCAATATATTCATAATCAGGATATTCTTCTATCTCATATAATTTTCTCCCACTGTCAGATGTACAAATTACCACATTTGATATTTTATAATTTTCTAGTTTCGATGTTTGAGAATATCTAACTCCATTAAGATATATATAATCACCTTTTTCAATTGCCTCATTTTTATAACTTTTATTGTGTGCAAAATAATATCGACCACAAATAAAAATAACAACAATTGTAAGTAAAATAATAATTAAAACTATTGATTTCTTTTTTTCTACCATCATTCTCATTAGCTTCCTCTTAACATTTCATAAAATCTCGATTTTCTACTTTGCTCAACCGTTCTACGAATCGGAAGTTGTCTATTTCAATACATCTACCCATCTATTGTTTTCTTTATAGAAAAAATACTCGCTAAAATTTTCTTTTAAAAAAACTTCCAACATCTTTTCCATTCCATCCGCTAAATCAGCCTTTTTCATATCTTCTATTTCTGTCCAATAAACTTCACCCTCATTAGATGCAGACAAGTTCCCCTCAAATTTGTTAGTTTTATAAAATAAAACCATATATCTTGAACCATCATCATTTGTCCAATCTTTTATTCCGCACAATACAGGCGAAGAAATTCTTAGTCCCGTTTCCTCAAGCACTTCACGAATTACAGCGTCAGTAAAGGATTCTCCTTTTTCTACATGACCTCCCGGAAATGTAACGCCACAATAATCATCATCTATTTTTTCTTGTACTAAAACCTTATCACCATCGTATACCATACACATATTAGTTATTGTAACAACTTCCGTCCTATCCATGCTGCACCTCCACAATTCCCTATTCATTGGCTGTCCAATATAGTTATCTCATAATCTGCCCTGTACACACTCTCTGTCCACTCAGGACAATCTCCCCTTGAAATCCTCATACCCGAAATGCTTTACAACCTCGCACTCCCCATTCTCATGCCTAAGCACGATATCCGGAAGTCCGATTCCGTTGAAGGTGTTATTCTTCACCATAGAATATATAGCCATATCCTCAAAATACAGTGTGTCGCCTATCTGTATCTTTCTGTCAAAGGAATAATCGCCTATGATATCACCTGCAAGACAGGTGTAGGATGAGAGGCGGTATGTGTACTGCTTCCTGCCCGGCTCTTCGCTGTCCTTAAGCGGCGGTCTGTACGGCATCTCAAGAACATCCGGCATGTGGCATGCCGCAGACGCATCAAGAATAAGCGTTGTGATTCCTGCATTTTCCACGATATCAAGCACTGTGGTTTTAAGATAGCCCGCATTGAGAGCCACCGCCTCGCCCGGCTCAAGATACACCTGAACCTGATATTTTTCCTTCATGTGATTCACAAGGCGGACAAGGCGTTCCACATCATAATCCTTTCTTGTGATGTGATGACCGCCGCCCATATTGAGCCATTTCATACCGTACAGATATTTTCCGAATTTCTGCTCAACAGCCTCAAGCGTTGTCTCCAAATCATCGGAATTCTGCTCGCAGAGCGTGTGAAAATGAAACCCGTCAACACCCTCTAAAAAGCCGGGATTTTTCCCAAGCTCTTCCTCCAGCTTTTCTATGGTGACGCCAAGCCTTGAACCCGGCGCACATGGGTCATAAATGGCGTGCTCACCCTGCGTGGAGCACTCAGGGTTTATCCTCAAGCCGAAGCTTTTTCCATTCGCTGTGCACCTGCTACGGAACTTATTAAGCTGTGCCACCGAATTGAATATAATATGGTCGCAGCAGCCCATAATCTCGTCAAATTCCGCATCCCTGTAAGCCGGGGAAAACACATGGTTTTCCTTCCCCATCTCCTCATAGCCAAGTCTTGCCTCGAACAGTCCGCTTGCGGTGCAGCCGCTTATATATTGTCCTATAAGCGGATACACTGCATACATTGAAAAACACTTCTGAGCGAGCAGTATGCGGCACCCGGTACGCTCAATCACACCTTTTAATATTTCCAAATTACTTTTCAGCTTTCCCTCATCGACAATGTATGATGGGGTTGCTACATCTTTTATGTTCATGCTATACCTCATTAGTTTCCTTTATTCCATTTCTTTTCTGTATTGAATAATCTGTTGTTGCAGCATATTCTTTCCAATATTGCATGGTGTGTTAAATCCATAATTCCATTTCTCCGGAATCACAAAAACCAAACTTTTCATACAAATGCTTTCCTGCTGCCGAAGGTTTTAGTTTTATATTATGAACACCTTTGATTTTTAACCATTGTAGTAGTTCCTCTATTATTTTTGAAGAATAACCGTTTCTTCTTTTTTCAGGAATGCAATATACATCAATTATATATCCGTACATTGGAGTTTTAAAGAAGCAAAACGGAACATCTTCCTTAATTACTGCACCGCCACACGCGATAACACTATCATTTTCATACAACAGATAATGACAGGCTTTTTCTTCTTGATATAATTCCTTATATTTTTCATATATCTTTTCTTCGGCATTATCCTGCAGCAGAGCTATTGAACCTACTTCTTTAAACATATCCATTTTTAACTTAACAACAGTATTCAAATCTTTGATTTCCGCTTTTTTTATTTTCATAGTGATATTCTCCGTTCAAACAAGCAATTAATTTACCTTCTTTGCATATTCTCACCAAATTTGAAGTTGACACTCCGTAATCAGTTTTTTGTCGGTGCAATGATTACCTTACAATTTGAACAATAATGCGCTTCCGCTTTATATCCATTCGCTTTTAACGGTTTGAACTGATTGATTAGGGGAACTCCCTGTTCTGCAATGGAAAAAGAGAGAAACGATGCCCTTTCTCCGTTTGGAATCCATTGCACAGGCTGTCCACCGTTAGGGATATAGCCCAACTGCATTTCTTTTTGGCAATATGGACATTTCATAGTATATTCTCCTCTCCAACTTCAGATTTTCCCAATTCTCCAAACTTGAATTTGTCAGTAAGTGAAATCCGAAGAATTTATTGGTTCAATAAAAATTGAATAATATTTTCACTAATTTTTTTATATTCATAGTTGTGAACATAATGCTGGCAGTCCAATTCAATATACTTTGCATTATCAGCTTGAGCAATATACTCTTTCGGTATTCTACGCCACGTTTCTTTGTCAAACCCTGTTCCGCCGGAGCCGTCCGAAATAAACAGTAGCATTGGAACTTGCGGAATGCCCATATCTTGAACTTTTTTGGCATTTGCCTTGACTGATTCACATTCGTTGATCATAGTTACTGTTGCTGTACGACTGTAAAAAACAGCTTTGTAGATTTCCTTTTCAGTATCGGTTAACGTACCATTTATAATCGCATCACTTTCTAAAATCCCTGGTATCAAACGAGTTACTCCGATTTTTGCCGCAAAACTTGAAATACGCATAAGCGGTAAATTGATTTGCATGTTTTCGTAATACGAGGGTACCGCCATATCAAGTCCAATAATTGCAGACACCTCATCGGGATATTTCTGTGCCCAATATAGTGCCTCAAGACCGGACATTGAATGAGGACATAAAACATATGGTGCATTTAACCCTGCAGCTGTCAATGCGGCTCTTGTATCTTCCAACATTGAATCAATATCTCTGCTTTTATCAACAACATCGCTGAATCCGTATCCAAATTTCTCCACAACCGCAATTTTATATTTATCGCTTAAACATGAATACAGAGATTTGAAATCTAAGATTGGAGAACTGGTACCTGCACCTGACATAAAAATCAGTGTTGTTTCACCGTCTCCTTCGGTATAGACACTCAAATTATTTCCATCAACCTGAACAATTTCTCCAAGTGGTGATAGAAATTTAGCCTCTTTTATTAAGCGAATGCGGTGATTTACGTATATTGCTAATATCAAAATAATTATTATTGCAATGATAATCAAAAAAAGTTTCACAATATCATTTCTCCTGTTAAATTCCGAGTTGTTAAACTCTTTCTAAACTCCATCTTCCTGTCCTTCGGACAAGAAGCATCCCTCGCACAAAGAGCTAGGTCAATTCCGAGTTGTAAATTTCTTTCATACCTTATTAAAATTCTTTTCCCTGCATCATGTATTCAATTATATTTATATAATGTATTCCATTTCTTTTCTGTATTGAATAATTTGTTGTTGCAGCATATATTTTTCACGTTTAAACAGAATAGCTACCTTGCTACTATTCGTTTTACAGTTAAATTATACGTTTATTATTTTTAAGTTATCAATACATATTTTGTCTTTTTTTCAATTTATGTATCGATAACTCGTTTTTTTCATTTCTGTAAACTATTTCTTCTTCCGGGTGCTAATCTTTATGCAGTTATTCCGTTATCCATTTTTTTATACTCACAACTTTGAAGTCAGGCTGCTCTCTATAACCTATTAGAGCAATAATCTTATCATCCTTTAAAATGTATCCGGTCTTTTTTCCTTCTTCCATTAACTCTGCCCTGCAATTAAGAATATTCTTTCCAATATTGCATGGAGTTTCAATTGAAATAGTATATTCTCCTCGATAAGTCCCGTTAAAATATTCCTCAAAAATTTTTTCTAATTGTTCTAAACTCATTTCTTTTGCAGGTAACCAAGAAAAAATATCCAATACTTCCATTAAACTATTTTCCTTCTCAAACCAGAAGTTGTTTATCCAAAATGAAATGGAATAACCATATCAAGTAAAACTGCAAGAACTATACTAATCGTTCCCATTAGCGCAGAACTCCTCAATGTGTCTCTCCTCAAAACAATAAGTCCAATAATAAAGACTATCACTTCCAAAACAGATTTTGCATTAAAATACCAGCATCCATATACAAAGCACATATTGAACAATACTGCCAAAATCAGCGCCGATAGTATAAGTGCCAGTTTGCTTTTCCCCCTTGCATACCAGCAGGCAAAAGACAATAATGGAGAAACAGCTGTAAATCCAAACCAAATCACCGCATAACTTCTTGGAAAAAATCCTGCAATATAGTTTGAATACAAATAGTAACTTGCAACCATACCAATAAAGAATGCAAAAACATTAATGCTTGCTCTTATTGCAGAATTGCTATAAATAGAAATACACAGTGCAATCAATACCCAGATTGCAAAACGTCCAAGGAAATTATGAACATCTAATGCTCCATCTATTGCCATAAGCACACTGGAAAGTTCAGCTTGACGAAAATCCAAAAATTTTGAAAAAGTCCCCAAAGCTATTCCAAGGAACAATACAGCTATAGTATTTATAATTTTTCTATTATTAGATATTGGTTTTTCTGCATTCCTGATATCATTCAAAAACTTTATCATAATTACCCTCACAAATACCGAGCTGTTAAACTCTTTCTAAACCCCATCTTCTTGCCCTTCGGACAAGAAGCATCCCTCGCTCAAAGAGCTCGGTCAATTCAAATCTACCTTCTAAAATAATGTATCTAAATGTATATCATCCCAAATATCAATTAACTTATGTCCTTTTATTTCGGCAAATTGAAGTAATTTTTCCATTGAATTAAATAAGCTTTCCTGCCTGTTTATCAATATTGATACTTTGTTTTTCGATTTATCGGTAGAAATAAAAATTGATTCATTTTGATAAGCTGCCTCCAATTCACGCCCTTGAGAAATCAACCATATAAGTGCTGATATCGACTTCTTATGAAACAACTCATCAGCTATCATGTCATGCTCTAACGCCACAAAACGCAAAGCTGCAATAAACACATGCTTGCATAGTTTTTTCATAGCATATCTTATAATGCTGATAATGATTAAAACAACAAACAAAATAGTACAAAAAATGGCAAGGATACCAGCACATATTATTTTACTTATTTAGTCAATAAATACATCCTATTAATCTGTCCGTATTCTTCATAATATATTTCTAAATAGTCACTTATCGAATATCTTGCCCCAAGGATATCTTCCCATTCTTCATTAGTATTGTTCCAAAGAATCATTCCGTCATCTAATAGATTACCACTAATCTTTTTAATCCCATATTCCTTAATCTGTTCATCAGAAATGAATGGGTTTAACTTTACGAGAAGTTTTCCGTTCTTTTTCAGGATACGCTTGATTTCTTCTAAAACACTGATTGCATCGTCCGGATACAGGTTATCAATAATATTAGATAAAATGGCAGAATCCATAGACTCATCCTGTATTCCCTTTAATGCATCAATTCCTCCGCATAAAAACTGAAAATTCCCGTTTTCAATCATTTTACTTTTCTCTATAGCACTCTTTATCGCTTGCGATGACAAATCTATCCCAATATGTATATCGGTACCATACTTATTACACAAAAACAGTGCTGTGTCACTTCCACATCCAAAATCAAGCACCGATAAAGCGTTGTCTGTCAACCATGCTAAGCCTTTATCAAACTCCACATTCCCGGATTCTTTTTTCTTAGGAAGTACAGATTCTTGTTTTGAAAAAATGTCGTCCCAAAATTCAATGCATTTGTCATATTTATTCATCAGTTTCTCCCACTCATACCTAAAAGCCGGCTTCAATTATTTCTTTTGCACGATGTAAAATAGGCAATTCCCCATATCATTGTCTTATATTTTCTGTCCATTCATATCCAATATAACACTTATGGGCAGAGAAAATCCTTCTAAAATTCTATTTTTGTGAATTTTCTCTGCCCATGTGCTCATACACTGTCTGTCTTGGACTGATTTTTCGCAGTATTATAATGTTTTTCTCTGCCTAACAGACACTATAATGTCATCCATAGACTGATATGCCTTATAACATCAATCATTTTTTCTGCCCAAGAAGTTAATTTCACAGCCTTTAGGCAGATACTTGCTATATATCTGCAGATAAATACCATGTGTGCCATCAGAGGCAACAGCCTACTCCACAAGCACAGGATTCTCGCACACAACCCACGGAAGTCCGTACTTGTTGAGTGCATCCATGAAAGGATCAGGATCAAACTCCTCAACCGTGAACACGCCAGGCTTGTTCCAGATTCCCTTGACAACCATCATCGTTCCGATCATAGCAGGAACTCCCGTTGTGTAGGATATTGCCTGTGAGCCAACCTCGCGGTAGCACTCCTGATGGTCGCACACATTGTAAATGTACAACGTCTTTTCCTTGCCGTCCTTGATTCCCGTATAGATACAGCCGATATTTGTCTTTCCTACGGTTCTCGGTCCGAGTGATGCAGGATCAGGAAGAAGTGCTTTTAAAAACTGTATAGGAACAATCTCTTTTCCGTCAAAATTAATCGGCGTCGTTGAGAGCATTCCGACATTCTCGAGGCACTTCATGTGTGTGAGATAGCTCTGTCCGAACGTCATAAAGAAACGTATTCTCTTTACCCCCGGAATGTTAGCCGCAAGTGACTCAATCTCCTCATGGTGAAGAAGGTACATATCCTTCATTCCGACCTCTGGGAAATCGTACTCTCTCTTAATCTCCATAGGCTTAGTCTCAATCCACTTTCCATTCTCCCAGTATGAGCCCGGTGCGGAAACCTCGCGGAGATTGATTTCAGGGTTGAAGTTCGTTGCAAACGGATAGCCGTGGTCGCCACCGTTGCAGTCCAATATATCTATCGTGTGAATCTCATCAAAATAATGCTTGAGCGCATACGCCGTGAAAACGCTTGTGACACCCGGATCAAAGCCGCTTCCCAAAAGTCCCGTGATTCCTGCCTCCTTAAAGCGCTCTCTGTACGCCCACTGCCATGAATAGTCAAAGTAAGCCGTAAAGCCAAGTCTCTTGCAGCGCTCCTCATATACCTTTCTCCACTCAGGATCATCGGTGTTCTCACACTCATAATTTGCCGTGTCTATGTAGGAAACCTTGGTTGCAAGGCAGGCATCCATGATTGTGAGGTCCTGATATGGAAGTGCAACATTTAAAACCGCATCAGGCTTGTAGCTGTTAATAAGCGCAATAATCTCCTCAACATGGTCAGCGTCAAGCTGCGCCGTTGTAATCTTGGTATTTGTCTTGCCCTCCAGCTCCTTCTTTAACGCATCGCACTTACTTTTTGTCCTGCTCGCTATACATAATTCCGTGAACACCTCACTAAGCTGACAGCACTTGTGAATTGCAACCGAGGCAACGCCTCCACATCCGATTACCAATAAACGACTCATCTTTTTTCCTCCTCTTCTAACAGTTCCTCAACATATTTCGGAAGCATAAATGCTCCCGTGTGCAGATTGCAGGTGTAGTATTCTGTCGGTATCTGCAGTTTTTTCCACTCATCGGGCTTAAAATCAGCCAGCGGGTGATATTTCTTGGACGCAAAGCCAAAAAGCCAGTAGCCCGAAGGGCTGGTCGGTATATGCGCCTGATATACCCTGCTTATCGGGAAGGTGTTGAACACCTTCTTGTGCATCCGCCTGCATGCCTGCTCGTCCTCATCATAGAAAGGGCTTCCATGCTGATAGACAAGTATTCCGTCATCCTTAAGCGCCTTATAACAGTTGCCGTAAAACTCCCTTGTGAAGAAGCCCTCCGACGCACCGAACGGGTCTGTGGCATCATTTATAATAAGGTCATACACATCCGTCTGGGAGCGTAAAAAACGCAGCGCATCTGTGTTGTAGACGTGCACTCTCTCATCGTCTAACCCCTTTGCCGTCTCCGGAAAGAACTCCTTGCATGCCTCGATGAACATGGCGTCCTGCTCAACTATATCTATGCACTTTACTGTATCGTAGTTGATAAGCTCTTTGGCGACTCCTCCGTCACCTCCACCGATAATAAGCACCTTCTCGACATGCGGGTGTACCGACATCGGCACATGCACCACCATCTCATTGTAGATAAAACAATCCTGCTCGGAAAAAATAACACTTCCGTCAAGTGTAAGAAACTTCCCGAACTCAGGCGAAGCAAAGACATCTATTCTCTGATATTCGCTCTCAGCCGAATAGAGCTGTCTCTCCACGCGGATATCAAAACGCACATGCGGCGAATGATTTTCCGAAAACCAAATTTCCATAACCGATACACTCCTGATAATTATTACTGATAACTATTGCTTATAACTATGCCGCATCACTTATATTTAGCAGAATAATAAAAATAAGCATTTTTTAAGTTATAAAACCCGGAAAAATTTTATACGTTCACAAATCACTGTAAACTATCTATATTCACAAAACAAACTTCCTGCATAATATGTTTTACAAATATCTGCATTTTTCATAACATCCTAAAATACCAGCACATTAAGATACTTAACCTCCGGGTCCTCCATACCCTGCATGGAGCAGCCCTTCTCTATTGAATAGAGTATGTAATCAATAATGTCCTCCGTTATCTCCTCACCCGGCGCAACGATAGGTATTCCCGGCGGATATGCCATCACAAATTCGCCTGAAATTCTTCCTGCCGCCTCCCTTATCGGGACGGTCTCCTTGTCCGCATAAAATGCCTCCTGCGGCGATGCGAGAACTCTCGGAAGAAGCATCTCCCTGTCGACCTCGAAGCGCTTTTCCTCTTTTTTGTAGAGCCTGCTTATATCCGCGAGTGCTCCCATGAGGCGCTCAATATCCTGTATTCTGTCGCCGATTGAAATGTAGGCGAGTATGTTTCCTATATCGCCGAACTCAATCTGTATGTCGTACTCATCGCGGAGAATGTCATAGACCTCGATTCCGTCAAGCCCTATATCTCTCGTGAATACGCACAGCTTCGTCACGTCAAAATCATACACAGAGCTGCCGTTTATCAGCTCCTTTCCGTAGGCGTAATAGCCGCCTATGGAGTTGATTTCCTCCCTCGCATACTCAGCCCACTCCATCACCTTCTGGAATGACTGCCTTCCGCGGAGTGCAAGATTTCTTCTGGAAATGTCAAGGCTCGCCATCAGAAGATATGATGCGCTCGTGGTCTGCGTGAGATTTATAATCGTTCTCACATAGTCTGCATTCATGCCGTTATTTGTCAGCAGAATTGAACTCTGTGTGAGCGAACCGCCCGACTTGTGCATGGACACCGCCGCCATATCAGCCCCCGCCGCAATGCCCGATATCGGAAGATTATTTCCAAAGTACAGATGTGTTCCGTGAGCCTCGTCCGCAAGCACCTTAAGCCCATAGGAATGTGCCAGCTCACAGATTCCCTTGATATCCGAACAGATTCCATAGTAGGTCGGATTGTTCACCAACACGGCAACGGCACGCGGGTGTGCAAGTATCGCCTCCTCAACCTGCTCCTTGGTGATACCGAGCATTATCCCGATTCTGGTATTTACCTCGGCATTTATATACACCGGAATTGCGCCGCAGAGTATCATCACATTGATTACACTTTTATGGACATTTCGCGGAACAATAATCTCATCTCCCGCCTTGCACACGGACAGCACCATGTTCTGAACCGCCGAAGTAGTCCCTCCTACCATGAAAAAGGCATGCTCAGCGCCAAACGCATCGGCAGCAAGCTCCTCCGCCTCCTTAATCACCGACACCGGATGACACAGATTGTCAAGCGGCTTCATGGAGTTGACATCTATCCCGACGCACCTCTCCCCAAGCAGGTCAACCAGCTCCGGATTACCTCTTCCTCTCTTATGCCCCGGAACATCGAACGGAACAATTCTTGCTTTTCTAAACCTCTCAAGCGCCTCATAAAGTGGCGCAGAGGCTTGTCTCTTTAAATCCATGGCAACCTCCCGCAAAATGAAAAAAACAGGCGTGAATATTCACGCCTGTGCAAAATTCCATTATCCCAATATGATACAAACTATCTCAGAGTTTATCTGGCAGAGTACCGTTACCGCTCTTATTGACTGTTTCACAAGATGATGTGCATACGCATGATATTCAGTAAATCAACTTATAAAATTCGGGCTCCTAACCCAATCAATAATGTGTGCCCTAGTCACACTTCGGCAACCGACCGCCTGTCCGCATGGCTTATCGTAACTTATCGGATGTATACATATCCTTTAAGAAACGTGGTCTGCATCTGATATTCTCATCAAAACACTATTTGCACTATAATATATCAGGAAATAATTGTCAATAAATTTTTGCTTATCTTATAAAGTTTGTCGCAACCCTCTTCTCCTTCTCAGGCAGCCCGAACTGCTCCTTTCCGAGTGCGATGCTCTTCATGAGGAAGGTCATGTTTCTCGCGAGCGTGCGCATCGTGAAAAGTCCCTCCGCATCCTCATTTGCCTCGCCCGGAGTCCTTCCGTGGATGCTGTTCCAGTATGTACTCGACGCCACAGGCATTCCCGATATGGTAAAATACTTATTGAGCTCGTCAAATGTCGCCGAGCATCCTCCGCGCCTTGCACATACCACGCTTGCGCCGACCTTCATTGTCTTGTCAAAGCTCGTGCTGTAGAAAAGTCTGTCAAGGCACGCGATGAGTGTCGCATTCGCCGACGCAAAGTACACGGGGCTTGCAACGACAAGTCCGTCCGCAGCCTCGAACTTAGGTGCAAGCTCGTTCACCACATCATCGAACACACACTTTCCCTTGGTGCTGCATCCGTTGCAGGCAACACATCCTCTCACATCCTTATTGCCGACGGTGACAATCTCCGTCTCCACACCGTTCTCGTTAAATACCTTCTCCATCTCCTTTAAGGCAACGGATGTATTTCCTTCAGGTCTCGGACTTCCGTTTAACAACAATACCTTTAAATTCTCCATAACAATAATCCTCCGTGAAAATCATATATCTCTAGGCATTTTTATGACGATTCTGCTGAATCCGCGCATTTTTAAAAGCCTTCATAAGATCCGGTGACAATTCTTGGCAGTCCTCATCAAATTCGATAGGGTATTTCTTAGCTTCCTCCACTTCTCTTAACTGTTCCAAAGTAGGCTTTTGACCTTTAGTAGTTACTAATTTCTTCACCATAATAGAGCCTCCTCTCCACATCCGTTGCCAGACATGAAGTGCTGTTTCAAAAGAAATTTTATGCTTTTGCTTATTTATTATATTTTTATCTTCATCCCATTCAAATGTCACGCTTATTTCTCCTTAATTATAACACATTTATAAGAATTTAACATATTAATTTTAGATTGGTTTAGTTTATTAAATTTTCAAAAAACAACTATTACAATGACAAACTATTGGGAATTTCTTGTGGCAGATTCTTACCATGCGATGTAATTACAGAAAAATTCTTATGCCATAGAATACCAAGATAAGTAATACCTACAACCAAAATTATAAAATATTATACTAAAACAGTAAATTAATTATATTTTAAGATAACATAAGCAATAGCTGATATATTATCAATAGCTTTATGAAAAAGCTGTTTTCCATAAATTAAAAAGCCCCATAAGCAGTGTGTTGCACTGCCCGTGAGGCTTTGTTGTCTTAATTATGATAGCATATTATATTACGCCAGTGCCGCCAGCTTCGCGCCCGCTGCCCTGCACTCCGCGAGCACATCATCGTCGGGTGCATTGTCGGCGATTATTCCCTCGCCGG
>UQZF01000013.1 GCA_900545455.1 uncultured Eubacteriales bacterium | reverse complement strand
ATGTACCATTTTTTTATAGAAGAAAAACAAATAAGGGACGGCAAAATATATGTTGACGGGGCGGATTACAATCATATTAAGAACGTAATCCGCCTAAAGCACGGCGATTCGGTGCTTATAAGCCTGAAAAATAATTCCGCAGTTGATTTATCGTCCGGGAATTACATTTGCAGTCTTGAAGATTATACGGACAGCGAAGCTGTGTTTTTGATAACACAGGAGAACGTCGCCGACACGGAGCTTCCGTGCAGGGTTGTCATATATCAGGGGCTTCCTAAAAGTGATAAGCTTGAACTTATAATACAGAAAGCTGTTGAACTTGGCGCGGCACAGATAGTGCCGGTTGCCATGAAACGCTGTGTGGTAAAGCTCGACGATAAGAAGGCGGCGGCAAAGCTTTCGCGCTGGAACGCGATAAGCGAGAGCGCGGCAAAACAGAGCAAGCGCTCAGTGATACCTGAAGTTCGATCTGTCATGAGCTATAAGGACGCCTTAAAAGAGGCGGCAGAGTGCGATATATGCTTTGTTCCGTATGAGAATGAGAACGGAATGGCTGAGACGAGGAGACTTGTTGGCACGATAAAGCCGCAGGACAGCGTGGCTGTGTTCATAGGTCCTGAGGGCGGCTTTGAGGATGACGAGATTGCCGCGGCAAGGGAGCTTGGAATGCACACGGTAACGCTCGGGAAGCGCATACTTAGAACTGAGACGGCAGGGATGGCATTCCTTTCCATGCTTGCCTATGCTTTAGAGGATTAAAGGATATGGAAATTTATTTGGACAATTCGGCTACAACGGCGGTGCATCCTGACGTTGTAAAGCTTATGAGTAAGATAATGCTTGAGGACTATGGAAATCCGTCCTCTAAGCACAACAAGGGTGTGCAGGCGGAGAGATACTTAAATGAGGCGAAGGAGACTCTCGCTTCAATACTTAAATGTGATAAGAAGGAGCTTCTGTTCACATCGGGCGGCACGGAGTCCGACAATATGGCGCTTATCGGAACCGCGATGGCTAACAAGAGGCGCGGAAACCACATTATAACGACAATGATTGAGCATCCGGCAATTCTTGAAACGACGGTTTTTCTTGAGAAAAACGGGTTTGAGATAACATATCTTCCGGTCGACAATACGGGCTGTGTAAGCCTTGAAGCGTTAAAGGAGGCATTAAGACCGGAGACGATTTTGGTCTCGATTATGTACGCCAACAACGAGGTGAGCATTGTTGAGCCGATAGCGGAGGCGGCAGCGATAGTGAAGGAGTACAATCCTGAAATTGTTTTCCACACGGATGCGGTTCAGGCTTTCGGAAAGTTCAGGATAATCCCGAAAAGAGAGAACATCGACCTCATGTCGGTGAGCGCACACAAGCTTCACGGACCTAAGGGAGTAGGATTTTTGTATATCAAGGATAAGACAAAAATCAATCCGATAATATTCGGCGGCGGTCAGCAGAAAGGTATGCGCTCGGGAACCGAGAATGTGCCGGGAATAGCGGGAATGGCTCTTGCGGCAAAGCTCTGCTACGAGAATTTTGACGAGAAGATTGAAAGGCTCTACGGGCTCAAGGAATATTTTATAGACAAGGTGCTCGAGATTCCGGGAACTGTGTTTAACGGAAGGAGAGGGCACAATGGCACGCCTCATGTGATAAGCATAAGCTTTGAGAATGTCAGAAGCGAGGTGCTTTTACACGCGCTTGAGGACAAGGGCATATATGTGTCGTCGGGCTCTGCATGTTCTTCCAACAAGCCGGCGCTCTCGGGAACACTAAAGGCAATCGGAGTGAAGAACAACCTGTTAGACTCAACCATAAGGTTCAGTCTTTGCACGGAGAACACGAAGGAGGAGCTTGACACGGTGATAGCTGCACTTGGCGAGCTTGTGCCGGTGCTCAGAAAATATACGAGACATTAGAAGAATTGAAAGGAGGCTGTATGTACAAGGCTTTTTTGATTAAGTACGGTGAAATCGGTACTAAGGGAAAGAACAGATATATATTTGAAGATATGCTTGTCCACCAGATACGCCACGCCCTAAAGAAGGTTGAGGGCACATTTGATGTGACAAAGGAGAACGGAAGAATATACGTTGAAGGTACGAGTGAATTTGATGATGAGGATGCAATAAATGCACTCAAAAAGGTGTTTGGTATTCTCTGGATATGCCCGATGCTTCAGGTTAAGGACGAGGGCTTTGACAAGCTCGCAGAGGATGTTGTCGACTATTTAAAGACAATGTACAAGGGAAAGAAGATGACCTTCAAGGTAAATGCGAGACGTGCGAGAAAGAATTATCCTCTCGACTCAATGGGAATCAATATGGCTATGGGAGAGAAGATTCTTGACGCAATACCTGAGATGTCGGTCGATGTCCACAAGCCTGACATCTATGTCAACATTGAGATAAGAAGCAGAATCAACATCTACACTGAGCTCATTCCGGGACCTGGAGGAATGCCGGTCGGAACTAACGGCAAGGCTATGCTTCTTCTCTCGGGAGGAATTGACAGCCCGGTTGCAGGATACATGGTTGCAAAGAGAGGTGTTAAGATTGACGCGGTATACTTCCATGCACCGCCATACACCAGCGAGAGAGCAAAACAGAAGGTAATAGACCTTGCAAGAATCGTAACACAGTATTCGGGACCGATTAATCTTCATGTGGTCAATTTTACGGATATTCAGCTCTACATCTATGAAAAGTGTCCTCACGACGAGCTCACAATCATTATGAGACGTTATATGATGAAGATAGCTGAGCACTTTGCGAACGAGTCGGACTGCCTCGGTCTTGTGACAGGTGAGAGCATCGGTCAGGTAGCAAGCCAGACAATGCACAGCCTTCTTGTGACCAACGCGGTGTGCGAACTTCCTGTAATCAGACCGCTCATCGGCTTTGACAAGCAGGAGATTATTGATATATCCGAGAAAATCGGAACCTACGAGACATCAATTCTTCCTTATGAGGACTGCTGTACGATATTTGTCGCAAAGCATCCTGTCACGAAGCCTAACAAGAAGGCAATTGAGAGGTCGGAGCTTAAACTTTCCGAGAAGATAGATGAACTTGTTAAGACGGCGATAGATACTACGGAGACAATCTGGGTTGAGTAAATGTGCAAAATAAAAGGGATTCCGCATTGCGGAACCCCTTTTAAAAAGATATTACATTATCTTATGCGGTTGTATGTAGATACGGCCTATACAAGATATGGAGCGAGAACGGAAAGAATTGTATCTACGTTCTCCTCTGCATGAATATTCAGGTCGATAGGCTTGCTTAAGTCAAGGGAAAAGATACCCATAATTGACTTAGCGTCGATAACATATCTGCCGGATACGAGGTCGAAATCGACATCGAACTTGGTGATATCGTTAACGAATGACTTTACCTTATCAATAGAATTAAGTGAAATCTGAACTGTTTTCATGGTACACCCTCCTAGTATTTTTTATTAACTCAATGATACATTTTTAACTTAAAAAAGTCAATACAAAATGTCAGAAAGAAGGTACTAATTTTAATGAAATGTACATTACATAATCTTGGTTGTAAGGTAAATTCTTACGAAACAGAGGCCATGAGACAGCTCTTAGAGGCAGCGGGATATGACATAGTGGAATTCGGCAAGGAAGCGGCAGATGTGTATATTATAAATACATGCACGGTCACTAATATTGCGGACCGCAAGTCGCGTCAGATGCTTCACAAGGCGAAGAAGGACAACCCTAACGCGGTTGTTGTCGCAGCAGGATGTTATGTTCAGGAGGCGGGGGAAAAGCTCTTAGAGGACAGCGCGGTTGATATTATCGTCGGAAATAATAAAAAGGGGCAGATAGTCGAGGTGCTTGATGAGTATTTTAAGGGCAGGGATACGGATTCTTTTATAGATATAAATAAGACGAAAGAGTATGAAAAACTTGCCATAAACGGAAGTGAGATACATACAAGGGCTTATATCAAGATTCAGGACGGCTGCAATCAGTTCTGCACATACTGTATCATTCCGTTTGCGAGAGGAAGAGTCAGAAGCAGAAGTCTTGAGGATATTATGTCTGAGGTCAATAAGCTGGCAGAAAGCGGATGCCATGAGATTGTTGTGACGGGAATACATTTAAGCTCCTACGGTCTTGATTTTGACAATACGGAGTACAATGCTCAGCCTGTCCCGAATGCTGAGAGGCTTTTGCAGGTGATTGAGGCAATAGATGCGGTGGACGGAATCGAGAGAATACGTCTCGGTTCGCTTGAGCCGAGAATCATCACGGATGAATTTCTCACACGTCTCTCGGCGGTAAAAAAGATATGCCCGCATTTCCATCTGTCATTACAGAGTGGGTGTGATGCGACGTTAAAGCGCATGAACAGAAGATATGATACTGCAGAGTTCGCGGCGGGAGTCGATAAGATAAGGGAGTACTTTGACAGACCTGCGATAACGACGGATGTCATAGTGGGATTTCCGGGAGAGACAGAGGAGGAATTCGCTGTCACAAAGAAGTATCTCGAAAAAATCAGCTTTTTTGAAATGCATGTATTTAAGTATTCAAGGAGAAAAGGAACGATTGCGGACAGAATGGAGAACCAGGTCCCTGACAGTATAAAGAACATCCGCAGTGATGAATTGATAGAACTTGATGATGAGCTTTCAAGGCATTACAGGGAAAGTTTTGTAGGTGAAAAAGAGAGAGTGCTTATTGAGGAATATGTCGAAAAGGACAGCACAAAGTATGCCGTGGGACACACAAAAAGGTATGTAAAGGTATATATACCTGTGCAGGAACAGAATGCCGGATGTATGGAAATTAATTCCGAAGTTGATGTAATAATAGATGGACTTTTTGGAAAAGATAGTGTAATGTCACAGGTAGCTATTGCAAATTTTTAAAAATTATATTATGATAAAACGTATAGTGCAAAGGACGTGAAGATTATGTCAGACTTGACCAATACACAATATTTTAAGGTTGCGGATGAACAGCATATGGAAGTATCCGATGTTCTTAATACCGTGTGTAAGGCTTTGACTGAGAAGGGCTATAACCCGATTAATCAGATAGTTGGATATATTATGTCAGGTGACCCAACATACATAACCAGCCATAATAATGCCAGAAGCCTTATTATGAAGGTTGAACGTGACGAATTGGTTGAAGAACTTCTCAAAAATTACATTTCGGTTAAAGGTTTATAGGTATGCGAATATTAGGATTGGATTACGGAACTAAGACAGTGGGCGTTGCAGTCAGCGACCCGCTTATGTTTACTGCCCAGGGACTGGAGATAATACGCAGGAAGGAAGAAAATAAGCTCCGCCAGACCTTGGCGCGTATTGAGGAGATTATCGAGGAATACGATATTTCACTTATTGTGCTCGGGCTTCCGAAGCATATGAATAATTCAGAGGGAATCCGTGTTGAGAGTACGATGGAGTTCAAGGAGAAGCTTGAACGCAGAACCGGGCTTGAAGTGGTTATGTGGGATGAACGACTCACCACCGTTGCGGCAGACCGCACTATGATGGAAGCGGGAATACGAAGAGAGAACAGAAAAGAATATGTGGACATGATTGCTGCCACATTTATTTTACAGGGGTATCTTGACAACCTTGCATTTAAGAAAAAACAGGAACAGGAGAATTAGAATGGCAGATACAGAAAAGCTTGTATTTCAGACAGAAGATGGCAAAGAGGTAGAATTCGAGGTAATTGAGTCTACAAGAGTGAACGGAGCGGATTACCTTCTGGTTACAACGGATGATACATCCGTATACGACAGCGAGAACGATGACGATGACAGCGAGGCAGTATTTATCCTCAAGGATACATCTGCACCGGAGTCAGAGGAAGCATTGTATGAGTTCGTGGACGACGAGGAAGAGCTTGACGCTGTTTTTAAGATTTTTGAGCAGCTTTTAGATGATGAAGAATAGTAGAGCGTGATTTTTTGGAGGTGTTTTTTTGAAAACGGATACAACTGAAAAGGTTAAGATAATTCCACTCGGCGGATTGGAGCAGATTGGAATGAACATGACTGCCTTCATGTATGGGGACAGTATTATTGTTGTGGACTGCGGTCTGTCTTTTCCTGATGATGATATGTTGGGAATTGACCTTGTCATTCCGGATGTCACATTTTTAAAGGACAATATTGACAAGGTGAAGGGCTTTGTCGTAACACACGGACATGAGGATCACATCGGAGCGTTTCCGTATGTGTTAAAGGACGTTAATAAGCCTATATATGCTACCAAGCTTACTATGGGTATCATAGAGACCAAGCTTAAAGAGCATAATCTTTTGGGAACTACCAAGCGCAAGGTTGTAAAGTACGGACAGTACATTATGCTCGGTGATTTCAGAATCGAGTTTATAAGAATCAACCACAGCATCGCGGATGCGTGCGCACTTGCGATATACACTCCTGCGGGAACGATTATTCACACGGGAGATTTTAAGGTCGACTACACACCTGTATTCGGTGAGCCGATAGATTTGCAGAGATTCGGTGAGATAGGCAAGAAGGGCGTTCTTGCAATGCTTTGCGACAGTACGAACGTCATGCGTACAGGATACACGATGTCGGAAAAAACGGTTGGAAAGACTTTTGACAATATTTTTAACGATAATCAGAACAGCAGAATTATTGTTGCGACATTTGCATCAAATGTTGACAGAGTACAGCAGATTATCAACTCGGCAGCTAAGTATAACCGTAAGGTAGCTGTTGAGGGACGAAGCATGGTCAATATAATCAATGTTGCAAGTGAGCTTGGTTACCTTGATATACCGGAAGGCATGCTTGTGGAGACGGATGAACTTAAAAAGTACACAGACAGCCAGACTGTTATCATAACAACCGGAAGCCAGGGGGAGACGATGGCGGCACTCTCAAGGATGGCGGCTTCAATTCATAAGAAAGTTACGATAAAGCCGGGCGATGTGGTAATATTGAGTGCCACACCTATTCCGGGAAATGAGAAGTCTGTTGCGAGAGTCATAAATGAGCTCTCGATGAAGGGCGCAAAGGTTATTTTCCAGGATACGCATGTTTCGGGACATGCCTCACAGGAAGAGATTAAGCTTATGTATTCAATTGTCAAGCCTAAGTATGCAATTCCTGTTCATGGTGAGTACAGACATTTGAAGGCACATGCCGATCTTGCCGTGTCAATGGGAGTGCCGAAAGAGAATGTGTTCATCATGTCGTCAGGAGATGTGCTTGAACTTGGATACGATGGAGCAGGAAAGACAGGTACGGTAACTGCAGGAAGTCTTCTCGTGGACGGACTTGGTGTCGGAGACGTGGGAAATATTGTATTAAGAGACAGACAAAACCTTGCTGAGAACGGTATAATAATAGTTGTTCTCACTCTTGAAAAGTACACAAACCAGCTGCTTGCCGGACCGGATATTGTCACAAGAGGTTTTGTGTATGTGAGAGAATCCGAGACACTTCTCGAGGATGCTACAAGCGTTGTGCGCGAGTCGGTAGATAAGTGCCTTGAAAAGAATATAAGTGACTGGGGAAAGATAAAGAATATCATAAGAGACGACTTGAGCGAGTATCTTTGGAGAAAGATGAAGAGAAATCCTATGATTCTGCCTATTATCATGGAGGTGTCATAATTGGGTGACAGCAGGAACAAGACATTGGAGAACAGCATGGTTGATGTCAAGACCGTAGAGCTTACACAGGCTATAGTTGACAGTGAGGAGTACAAGAACTATCTGTATTATCTCGGAGAAATTAAGAAGCAGCCGGAACTTTATGAGAAGGTGTGCGATTACAGAAGGCGTAATTTTGAGCTTCAGAACATGGATGTGAGTGATAATATGTTTGATGAGGTGATGCGTTTTCAGATGGAGAATGCGGTCATAAGAAAGAATGAGCTTGTGAACGAATTCCTGAAAGCCGAGTTGTCGGTATGCCGTATGCTTCAAGGTATCACGAGGACGATTGCCGACAGCGTGGATCTTGATACTGATTTTCTGTAAGGTGGTATGCGTATGGAGACCAGAAATGTCATAAAGACGGTGATTACAATTTCATATAAAATGATAATACTTGCGCTGATTGTAATGCTTGTATACTATGCGGGCGGTGCTGCGTTCAGGTTTGGTGTTGCCGTCTTTAATGAATCTTCAATGGATGATCCTTCGATGGCAAGAGATAAAACGGTCACTATACCGGATAATCCAAGTATTGACGATGTAGCGGCGGTGCTTGATAAGGCGGAGCTGGTTGACGGAAAGCTGCTGTTTAAGGTGCAGGCGATGTTGTCGGACTACAGTAAATTTTTTGTGGGTGGTACATTCGAACTCAATACGGGGATGACACCGACTCAGATAATGGCAGCAATAACAGAGGAAAGCCGTGCCGCGGCGGCGGAGAAGGAGTCGAAGTGATTACTGACGAGAGAATTACATCGTACATACACTCGCTTGCCGGAAATGACAGTGGGATATGTATGCAGATAGAGCGGGAAGCACTTGCCGATAATGTCCCGATAATAAGAAAAGAGATGGGCTGCTTTCTAAAGACCATACTGGCTTCCAAGCACCCTAAGAATATTCTTGAGGTTGGTGCTGCCGTAGGTTATTCGTCGATACTCATGAGTGAGAACATAGACGATGACGCAAGAATCACCACTATTGAGAATTACGATAAAAGAATTGCAAAGGCTAAAGAAAATATACGGCGCGCCGGAAAAGAGAACGTGATAACGCTCCTTGAAGGTGATGCCGGTGAGATACTTAAAAACCTTTCGGGCAGCTATGATTTTATATTCATGGATGCCGCTAAAGCACAATATATTGTTATTCTGCCTGAGATAATGAGGCTTCTTTCGAGGGGGGGCATACTTATAACCGACAATGTGCTTCAGGAGGGCGACCTCGTCCAGTCACGTTTTGCCGTGTGCAGACGCGACAGGACAATACACTCACGCATGAGGGAGTATCTCTATGCGGTTACGCACAGCAATGAGCTTGTCACGAGCGTTATACCGCTCGGTGACGGAATAACCTTCAGCGTGAAGAAGTGATGGTGCGGTCTGATTTTGACGATATTACTTGAATTTGAAATGAGGAATAATATGAAATTACCTGAGTTATTGATACCTGCAAGCAGTCTTGAGGTTCTAAGGACTGCCGTGATATATGGTGCCGATGCGGTATATATAGGCGGAGAGGCGTTCGGACTTCGTGCAAAGGCGAAGAACTTTACTATCGATGAGATGGCAGAGGGTGTGCGCTTTGCACATGAGCACAATGTCAAGGTGTATGTCACAGCCAACATACTCGCACATAACAGGGATTTGGACGGAGCGAGAGCATATTTTAAGGAACTGGGTGAGAAGGTTTATCCGGATGCACTTATCATATCGGATCCGGCAATATTTACGATTGCACAGGAGGTACTGCCTGAGATGGAGCTTCATGTGAGTACACAGGCAAACAATACCAACTACGGAACTTACAACTTCTGGCACAGACTCGGAGCTAAGAGAGTTGTTACTGCAAGAGAACTTTCACTTGCGGAAATCAAGGAGATTCGTGAGCATATTCCCGATGATCTTGAGATAGAGACATTTGTGCATGGAGCTATGTGCATATCGTATTCGGGAAGATGCCTTTTGAGCAGTTTTCTGACGGGAAGAGATGCAAATCAGGGCGAATGCACACATCCGTGCCGCTGGAAGTATGCGGTTGTCGAGGAGACAAGACCGGGCGAGTATATGCCTGTGTATGAGAACGAGAGAGGAACGTACATCTTCAATTCCAAGGATTTGTGCATGATTGAGCATATTCCGGAGATGATTGATGCGGGAATCGACAGTCTCAAGGTTGAGGGCAGAATGAAAACAGCGCTCTACGTTGCGACGGTTGCGAGAACTTACAGAATGGCACTTGACGATTATGCAAAATCCGAGGAGCTCTACAGAAGCAGAATTCCTGTGTATAAGGAGGAGATTGCAAAGTGTACCTACAGACAGTACACGACGGGGTTCTTCTTTGGCAAGCCTGACCACAATACCCAGATATATGACTCGAACGTCTATATGAGAGAGTACACATATCTCGGAATAGTCGGCGATATGAACGATGAAGGGCTGTATGCGATTGAGCAGAGAAATAAGTTCTCGGTCGGAGAGCAGATTGAGGTTATGAAGCCGAACGGTGACAATTTGGAAGTGACCGTCAAGGCGATAAAGGATGCGGAGGGCAATGAGCGCGAGAGCGCACCACATCCTAAGGAGCTTTTATACATTGACCTTGGAGTGAAGCTCGACAAATACGATATTTTAAGACGCAAAGAGGACTAAACAGGCGGGACTTGTGATGACGGAAGTCATTGCAAGCCCCGTTTTTGTCGTTTATTTTATTATGTGTGGTCATGCACGCGGCGGTATTTGCGGCATAGAATGTTAATAACCCGTAAGTGACAGGGAAAATGTATGAAAGCATTTGACAGACCTCTTACCGCCGCACAGGAGAGATATTATCTTGAGCTTTTCCACGGAGGCGATAAAAAAGCGAAGGAGATTCTGATAGAGAAGAATCTGAGGCTTGTTGTCCACATGGTGAAAAAGTATTCATGCAGCGAGTACGAGCTGGAGGATATGATTTCAATAGGAACAATAGGACTCATAAAGGCGATAGACAGTTTCGATGAGAAGAAGGGAAACAGGCTTGTGACCTATGCGGCAAAGTGCATAGACAACGAGCTTTTGATGATGTTTCGCAGTGAGAAGAAGCGCTCTAAGGAAATTTCCCTGAACGAACCGTTGGGAACAGATAAGGAGGGGAACAAGATCTGCTTTCAGGACATAACATTTTCTGAGGATGAGGATGTCGTTGCCAGACTGCAGAACAATGAGGATATAGTAAAGCTCAATGAGGTATTTAACAGTGCATTGTCTGAACGGGAGAAGGAAATTCTGATATACAGGTACGGCCTTTACGGCAGACGTGAGAGGACGCAGCGGGAGCTTGCGGATGAGTATGGAATAAGCAGAAGTTATGTGAGCAGAATAGAGAAGAGGGCACTTGAGAGGCTTCGGGATGCCTTTAGAGAATAAAGTGTTGCTCTTGAATAATTAAAATGATATAATATAGAAGATATTGTAATGACAAAAGTATAGGTGGATGACATGAGTTTTAAAAAGCCGGAATATTGCAGCGTGTTGGGAGTACACGTCACTGTGGGGGATATGAACTCTATTAAGCAGTGTGTGCTCAACAATATTGAGGAGCTGCGTGGAAAATATATATGTGTTGCCAACGTGCATACGACAGTTACGGCGTATGAGAACCGCAATTACAGAAGAGTACAGAACGGGGCTGCCATGGTGTTTCCTGACGGTGGTCCGCTTAGCATTGTGTGCAGGCTTATGGGGCACAAGAATGCAAGCCGTGTTACGGGGCCGGATTTCATGGGTGAGATGTTTAAGGAGAAAGGTGTGCGACAGTTCTTTTACGGAAGCACGCCTGAGACTTTGGACAAGCTTAAGGGTATATTGGAGAAAGAGTATCCTGACATACAGATATGCGGAATGTATTCGCCTCCTTTCAGAACGTTCTCTCATGAGGAGGATGAGCAGATTATCAATATGATTAACGAGACTAAGCCGGACATTGTCTGGATAGGACTCGGTGCGCCTAAGCAGGAGAATTGGATGGCGAAGCACGAGGGCAGGGTTGATGCCGTCATGGTCGGAGTAGGCGCCGGATTCGACTATTTTGCGGGCAATATAAAGAGGGCACCGATGATAATGCAGAAGTTATCACTTGAGTGGCTTTACAGGCTTGTTCAGGAGCCTAAGAGACTTTACAAGCGATACTTTTCGACCAACACGGTGTTCCTTGTGGCGTGCTACAGATTGTGGAAGCAGTCACGCAGAATAAAGAAGAGAAAATAGAACTTTTGCGGCAGCGTGGAGAACAATATGACAGGTATTAAAAAGATAATTGATTGGGCATATAAGAATAATGACGTGTTTTACTATATCTCGTTTCTGAGCCTCGTGTTTGCAAAGACACTCGGTTTCTATTCGGGAGATAAGGAATACATGATTATCATGGCTTTTGCCATGGTTTGTTTGGGGTTAAAGCTTCTGTTTACGAAGTACACGCTGAAGGAAATAATAGTGATGGGCATTGTAGGTCTGTATGCCGTGTTCATCTATTTAAAGACGGGCTATGTGACCTTCACAATTATGATTTTGACGGTGCTTGGACTCAAAAATATCGACGTGCTTGACCTGATGAAGAAGGTACTCTTTGTGAGGATAATCTGTATTTCCGTGCTTGTGACCGCGAGCGTTGCGGGGATTGTCGGAAATGCGGTCAAGGATCAGTTCGAGGACGGACTCACATATTCTTACGGCTTTCAGAGCCCGAACGAGTTCATGGTAAATATATTTATCACGGTTGCACTTATATTGTATCTTAATTATAAGAAGCTTAATATACTTCATTTTCTTTTGTCAATATACGCCTTCTATGCGGTTTACCGTGTGACGAACAGCATGACGGGCTTTATGCTCGGAATGTTCCTGGTGTTTGTTTTCCTCTGCCTCAAGCTTTTTGACAGGCTTGGAAAGCCGGGCTATATCATAAAGAAGGTCATAAGTGCCGCGGTGATTCCAACGAGCCTCCTGTGCTTTATCGGAACCTTCGTGATGTCGGTGTTCTTTGATGTGAACAACAAGTTCATGTTCATGCTTGACCAGCTTATAACGGGCAGACTAAAGATTCAGCATCAGTACTGGCTCAACTACGGATTTTCACTGCTTGGCAAGGATATAAGCAGGGCTGCCGCCAGATGGGACGGAGTGCAGATCAACAACGGCTTTCTCGACAGCAACTATTGGTGTTCATTCTACAAGTACGGCTTTGTGACGGAGATGTTCTTCATCGCCTGCCTGGTGTTTGCGTCGTGGTATTTTTATAAAAAGAAGAATTACAATCTTACAATAATAATCAATACACTGTGCCTGTACGGTCTCATGGAGGATTTCTTAATCAGCTCGGTTGTGAATCCATTCCTGCTTTTTGTAGCGTTCGCGATATACGATGCGGCAGGGCTTAACAGGAAACAGTCCGGAGAGGTAATAAGGCTTGAGTAAAAAAGTAACAATCATAACCAATGTCCCATCACCGTACAGGGTGGATTTTTTCTATTATTTGCAGACACATTACAGCGATTATGAGTTCTCGGTAATGTATTATTGCAACGACAGCATGGCAAGACAGTGGAAGGCTGACGAGGACAGAATACTTAATTCACATTTCGTGCCGTCCAAGACGATACGCATAAAGAAGAGATTTGACGACCATTTCATATCTTTTCCGGTCGGTGTCGGAAAAGTACTCGATAAGCTGGAACCCGATGTTGTCGTGGCGATGGAGTACAGTCCTGCCATATTGCAGGCTTTGCACTGGTGCCACAAAAAGAAGGTACCGTATGTGAGCTGGACGGACGGAACAATCAATTCTGAGAAGAACATAGGACGGCTTCAAAAACTGTCAAGAAAATATATATTTAAGCGCGCGGATGCTTTTATCGGAAGCAGCCATGCGGCAAGGGACAACCAGCTTCGATACGGAGCTCCGGCAGAGCACTGCCACATAAGTATGTTAACAGTTGACCTTGAGAAGTACATCATTGGTGAGCGGGATTGGAAATCCAATGAGCTTCTGTATGTAGGAAGCCTTATCGAGAGAAAGGGCATTGATCTTCTGATAGACGCGCTTGCAAGGTGCAGCGATAAGTCGGTGAGGCTTGTCATTGTCGGTGACGGAAGGGAGAGAGAGAATCTCACGGCACAGGCGGAGCGCCTTGGCGTGGCTGACAGAGTGGAGTTTCGCGGTTTCCTTCAGGGGGAGAAACTCAGAAACTGCTATAGGAGAGCGGGGGCATTTGTGCTGCCTACAAGGGAGGACTGCTTCGGTCTTGTTCTTGTGGAGGCGATGTGCGCCAAGCTTCCGATAATCGTGTCGGAATATTCCGATGCGGCGTCCGAGACCGTTAAAAATGATGTCAACGGTTACATCGTGAATCCGTATGATGCGGATGCCTTTGCGGCGGCTATAGATAAGCTGTCGGCTGATGAGAAGGTCAGAGAGAGCTTCGGAAGGGCAAGCTTTGAGGCGACGAACAGATTCAGATTCGAGAATGTGGCTGTGGGCTATGTGGAAGCAATCGAGGATGCGCTCAGCAAGGAGAAGAAGTGATATGGTAATAGTTAAGATAGGTGATGGTCTGGGAAATCAGATGTACAACTATGTGTGTGGATATTCGGTGGCAAAGCATGACAGGGACACGCTTTTACTCGACACCTCTGAGGTGGACAACTCGCCACTGCGCACTTACGGGCTTGACAAGTTCAATATTGATTACACAGACAGGGAGAGTTTCAGCAACAAGAGTTTTTTTCACAAGGTATATAAAAGACTCAGAAGAAATCTCAAATACAATGTGATATATGAAAGACCGGGCGAGAATTATCCTTATGATTTGAATGTATACAGAAGAAAATTCATAAGGAACAAGTATCTGCAGGGATATTTCCAGAATATTTTTTACTTTCAGAGCTGTCGTGAGGATATTTTAAGACAGTTTACACCTAAGGAGCGTTTCAGCGATGAGGCGGAGGAGCTTATACGAACCTTATCGGAGGGCAATACCTGCTCATTGCATGTTAGGGGCGGGGATATTGAGCCTCTTCCGATTGAATATTATAAGAATGCCGTGAAGAGGCTGGGCGATGAACAAAATGGTGTTAAGTTCATTGTATTTTCCAACGTCAGGGAACTAGCTGAAAAATATGCGGCTGAGCTTGGCATTGACGCGCAGTTTATATGGAATCTCGGAAAATTCACGGATATTGAGGAGCTTTTCCTCATGAGAGCGTGCAAAAGACATATTCTGTCGGACAGCACTTTTTCACGCTGGGCAGCTTTCCTTGACGTGCGCGGCGGCGAGGTATATGCCCCGTACACGGTAGATGAGAAGAAGATATACAGTCCTGAGTGGATTAAGGTAGAATACGGCGGAAATGAGGAAGTAAAATGAAATCTATCAAAAAAATGTTTTCTATGTTCAATACAAGACAGAAGTTAAAGCTTTTCGGAATGTCGCTCATAATTCTCGGCGGCGCGGCAATGGAGCTTGTGGCACTCTATGCCTTCAATAATTTTATTGAGGCTATTATGATGCCTGACAATTATATGGACAATGCCTTTATCGCACTGTTTAGCAGAATACTCGGCATAGACGGCTACAGAAATGTTGTCATTCTCTGCTCGGCGTTCATTATAGCGGCATATCTTGTAAAGACTTTCTACATAATTATGCAGAATAACATGATGTACAAGTTCATTTACTTCGGCCACAAGGAGCTGTCATGCAAGGTTATGAACAGCTATCTTGAGCAGGATTATTTTTTCCATGTAAAAAATAACAGCGCAGACCTCATAAGAAATGTATACAATGACACCAACATGTTCTATGTTGCTGTTTTGAATGTAATACAGCTCATGTCGGAGCTCTGCACGATAACGGCGATAGGTATATACCTCTTTGTGAAGGACGGAATGCTCACCCTCGGAATTGGTGTGATTGTGGGTTCATTCACTTTCTTCTTCATGAGATTTTACAAAAACCGCTTAAAGCACATGGGCGAGGACTACAGAAGGCTCTATGCGGGAATCGTCAAGTGCATGCAGCAGTCCTTCGGCGGAATCAAGGAGATAAAGATTGCCAACAGGGAGAAGTTCTTCGGAGATGAGTTCGACTCAATCAACTATGATCTCGCAAAGAACCAGAAGGACAACGCTCTTTTAAATTCGATACCGAAGCCTGTCATGGAGGCAGCTTGCATCGGCTCACTCATGATAATCGTTATAATCAAGGCTGCAACGGGAGATATAAGCACGGCTTTTGCGACGACACTCGGCGTGTTTGCGATGGGTGCGATGCGACTTCTTCCGTCGGTCAACAAGATAAGTGCATATATCAGCACACTTTTATACAGCAGGGCATTTGTCGAGTCGGTGTACACCGAGAGACAGAGAATGCTCGCAATCGCAAAGAGGAAGTCGGAGGAGAATACCGTTACGGATATAACCTTTGACAAGAATATATCGGTCGAGGAGCTCTCGTTTACATATGAGGAGGGCGTCGACAATGTTATCGACGACGTGTCGTTTGAAATTGAGAAGAATACCTCTGTGGCGTTCATAGGACCGTCGGGAGCGGGTAAGACGACCATGGTCGACATCATGCTCGGAGTGTTAAAGCCTCAGAAGGGTGCCGTGAAGGTTGACGGAAGCGACATCGCCGACTGCATGGACGCATGGCACAAGAAGGTCGGATATATTCCGCAGAATATTTATCTTATGGATGAATCACTCAGAAGAAACATCGCGTTCGGTGTTCCTGAGGATGAGATAGACGACGAGAAGGTGTGGAGAGTTATAAGGGAAGCACAGCTTGAAAATGTCGTTAAGGAGATGGACGACGGACTTGACACTGTCATCGGTGAGATGGGTGTGCGCCTGTCGGGTGGTCAGAGACAGAGAATCGGTATCGCGAGAGCTCTCTACAGGGAGCCTGAGATACTTGTGCTCGATGAGGCTACATCGGCACTCGACACGGAGACGGAGAGAGCAGTCATGGAGGCGATTGACAGCCTGCACGGAAGGATGACGCTTATAATTATCGCGCACAGACTTTCGACCATCAAGAACTGCGATGTCGTCTATGAGGTAAAAGAAGGTAAGGTAACAAGGAGCAATGAATCATTTAATTGATGGCAGGGTAAGCATAGTGGTTCCCGTGTACAACACGGATGAGAAATTCCTCGCGGAATGCTTTGAATCCGTGAAAATGCAGGATTATGAGGATATTGAGCTCGTTGTCGTGGACGACGGAAGCACGAGTGAGAGCACTAAAAGATGCTGTGAAAGGTATGCCGCCGAGTTAAGCGGGGCTAACCTCATCGTCACAGCCAATGCCGGTGTATCGTCAGCGAGAAAGACGGGAATTGACGCTGCGACGGGCAGCAGGATAATGTTTCTTGACAGCGACGATCATTTGGAGGCAGGAGCCGTAAAGAGACTTGTACAGGTTATGGATGAACAACATTCCGACGCGGTAATCGCACAGGCTGAGAGCGGAAAGAACATTCCGCCGATGCAGACATACCGCGGAAAAGAGATTTTAAGTGCGCTTCTTGAGAACAGGGAGGCGGCGTTCGGCTGGGCTCTGTGGGCGAAGCTTTTTGACACGTCTCTCATGAGGGAGTGCTACAGAGTGTACGGCAATATTTTTTACGGCGAGGATCTGCTTGTGAATGCGCTGTATTTTGCAAAGGCTGAGTCTGTGGCTGTGATTGATGAGAGGCTCTACTTTTACAGGACGGATAACCCTGACAGTGCGATGGCACAGGCTCGCTCCGTAAAGAAGTTGAGCCTCATAGATATGTGGGCTGAAATGGCAGAGATATACCGCACAAACGGTATGACCGACGAGGTGGAAAAAATCATGGCAAACCACTATGATTCGCTGCTCTCGGGCTACCTTCAGTGCGAGTATTACAGATATGATAACTATAAGGAGCTCATGGCAGGCTATAAGAAGCGCCTGTCGGCTTCGCTCGGGCAGATTATGAAGAACAGATATGTCACGGGCAGGCATAAGTATATTATCGCAATATATTTCAGATGGGTATTCAGGTTAAAGAGATTCATTACGAACAGAGGGTGAGTAAATGGCTGGTCAGTTGGACAGATTGTACTACGGAGTCAGGGGAGTTGTTCACAACAAGCTCCACTTTGATCCGTTTGAACATAATTTCATAAAAAAATATGCGGGAGTTCCGATAAAGAGCCCCGAACAGATTAACGAGGCGATAAGGGAAGGAATACTAAGTGGAAAGCCCTTCATGACGGGACGCTTCGGCGGCTTCGAGGTGTTCGCAATGCAGAGCGCGGAGTTCGACAATAAGGAGAAGATGCAGAGCGCAATCGACTTTCTCGACAAGAGCGCGGGATTCTTCCCGAAGGACGAGAAGCTTCTGTACAGATTTAACGACACGATGAAGGAAGCCTGCGCACAGACCGATATTCTCGGCTGCTGGCTTGTAAACTACGAGGACTATTATATAAGAAGATACTGCACCGACATAAAGAGTGTCGGAAAGCTCATGGCGATAGAACCGTGGAATGTCATGGACAGACCGTGGACCGAGAGCCTTGAGGGCAGGAAGGTTTTGGTCATACATCCCTTTGAAAAGACCATTCTGTCACAGTATGAAAAGCACGATAAGCTGTTTGCAAATCCTAAGCTGTTACCCGATTTTGAGCTAAAGACCTTGAAGGCGGTACAGACGAGCGGGAGTGCGGTGGATTCAAGATTTGCGACATGGTTTGATGCGCTCGACTACATGTGTGCGGAGTGCGAAAAGATAGATTTCGATGTGGCGCTTGTCGGCTGCGGAGCCTACGGATTCCCGCTTGCGGCGCATATAAAGCGCATAGGAAAGCAGGCGGTACACTTAGGAGGCGTGTTACAGATTCTCTTTGGAATAAAGGGAAGAAGATGGGATGAGTCCGACACGCATCTTATGTACAATGAGAACTGGGTATATCCCGATGTGAGCGAGATACCCGCGGGTGCCGAGAAGGTTGAGAATGCCTGCTACTGGGAAGTGAAGGAAGAGAAAAACGATGAAGTCAGATAACAATACAATCAACAGACCTGTTTTTGATATGCTGCGCGTTATCGCGGCAGCGATGGTGTTCATGATTCATTTTGCGGGCTTTAGGAATCTGCCGAAGCCGCAGCCCGTGTTTACGATGTTCAGGCATTTCAACTACGGTGTGTGCATGTTCTTTGCGATGAGCGGATACCTGATATTACAGTCGGTCGACACAAGCCGCTCACTCAAGGAGTATTTTGCAAAGAGAGTGTCGAGGATTATTCCTGCTTACTTTGCGATTCTCATTTTCGGCATAATCGTGTGGGATTTGATTCTCGGACAGATGCCTGCCGACTCAATGCTCGGCGTGGGCTGGCTCAGATATTTCCTGTTTTTAAACGGATTCGTGCCGTCACGCGAGTATTATTACTGGAACGACCTTTGGGGGCTGTGGACGATGAGCTGTTTCATGCTCTATTATCTGCTGGCACCGCTTATCAGAAAGCTTGTCAAGAACTACAGGGCTTCGCTAGCGGCACTCGTCATCGTGATTGCATTTGCATACGCCTATAAGGGTGTCTATTTCGCACTTTTAAGCAGGGCCGATGTGCCTTGGGCTGCCGAGCTTGCGGGAGACTGCGCGGTGTTCAACATGATCTCGTTTGCATTCGGAATGACTGCCTGGTATGCCGTAAAGGATGGAAAGGAAAAGAGTTATCTGAGGCTTCTTGTGGCTGTGCTTGCGTGCTTCCTCGCGATAAGGGATGACACCTACAACAGAATTATATGGTCGATTCTCACAGTGATTTTCATGTTTGTGATGAAGGACTTTTCCTACGGGACAAGGACGGAATGGGTTGGAAAGACATTTGCATTTTTGTCGAAGTACAGCTTTACCGTGTATTTGGTTCACATGCCTGTAATTGAGCTCACGGAGTATTTCAGCGTACATTTCCACTATCTCGGATACGCACCGTTCCTTGCAATGGTTTTTGTCGGAACGCTTGCGTTCACGCTCTTGCTTCACCATCTTGTCGAGATTCCGCTTGCGGGTTTGATTAAAAGGAGGCTGTCATGTCAAAAATAATTGTAGTCATGACCTGTCACAACAGAAGAGAGAAAACCGTCAACTGCATAAGAAAGCTTCACTCGGGAAACGACAAGAACGAGTACAGGTACATCGTCGTCGATGCGGCGAGCACGGACGGAACCTGTGAGGAGATTGAAAAGTGCAGCTATGACGATGTGGAGATTGTCCATGCGGAGGGTACTCTGTTCTGGAACGGCGGAATGCACCGCGGAATTGAAAGGGGCATGGAGCGTGCGGATGAGTATGATTATATACTGCTTGTCAACGACGATGTCGATTTCGTTCCGGGAATAATCGATGAGCTTATCGGATATGCACAGAGCGAAGGAATGAAGGGCAATGTCATTGTGGGCTCCACCTGCGACGACAGAGGAGGGTTCTCCTACGGCGGAATCGTCTACACCAAGGGAATACACTATGTGATGATAGGACCTGACAAGCCCGATACACAGTGCAGCACATTTAACGCCAATTGCACGCTGATACCGATTGAGGTTATGAAGCGTGTCGGCAACGTGGATGCCTACTATAAGCACAGCATGGGCGATTTTGATCTCGGTCTCAGGATTAACAGAGCCGGTGAGAAAATCTATATGTTTCCAGAGTATGTAGGCACCTGTAACGACAACCCGAAGGAGGGAAGCTGGCAGGATACGTCGCTCGGAATAAGGGAGAGAATACGAAAGAAGGAGTCTTTTAAGGGACTTCCGTTTAAGGATTGGTTTCACTATCTCAATCGCAATTTCGGCTTTGTGACGGCATGCGTGCGTTCGGTAACACCTTATTTTAAGATTTTCCTTGGAAAGTAAGGCTGTCTATGGTATAATATATTAAATGTGGTCACTTATTACAATGTGACAATAGAGTAATAATAGCTAATAAGGAGAGAATTTTTGATGGAAAACAACAAAAAAGAAGATATGGTATTTGTAAGCTTTGACCGCTTATGGGACAATTTTAAGAAGTTTTGGTGGATTGCGGTTGCCCTCATGGCAATCATGCTTGTGTACGGTGCGGCTACATATAACGCATCACTCAAGATAAGCGAGGCACAGAATGACGACAGCACCGTGCAGAAGGCGCCTGTTATCATTCCCGACAATGAGGCTGACAGAGTACACCTCGGAACGGTTGACATAAGCTTCAACGTGAATGTTGATGATTACTACAAGAGCATCGGAATTGACGGAACACCTGACTATTCGATGTATGAGAAAGTAAACAGCAATGTCGTAAGCTACGCTACGAGCATTGTCACCTCACAGAGCTTCAGCGATGCGGTGAGCGCAAAGGTTACGGCTGCGGGCTTCTCAGAGCTTGTAACGATGCAGAGAACTCCTGGCGACAGCGATTACGATATTTTCTCGGTATCACTTGTAAACGACAGAACAATAAGACTTTCATATACGGGACTCGGCGGAATCGAGAGAGTCCGCACGGGTGCGGCAGCGGGTGCAGAGTATCTTGTCAATAAGATGAACGAGCTCTATCCTTACATCACATGTGATGTAATAAGCTCTGAGCCTGCAATCTCTTTAAGACTTCTTGTAAACGGTTTTTACGGCTATATTCAGGCTGATGAGGATTCTGTGAATGCGACAAGAGCCGAGTACGAGGAGTACAACAAGATTCTCTTAGGACAGGTTGACAAGTTCGATTTCGAGTTCTCCAACCTCTTTAAGATGTCAACAATCATCAAGGGTGCGGTAGGCTTTGTCATCGGTCTGTTCATAATCTTCGTAATCGCAATCTGTGACAGAAAGGTGAGAACGAGAGAGGAGCTTGAGCGCTTCTTCGACGGAGAGGGCGAGTTCCTCGGCGAGTTCAAGAAAAATGTCAAGATTTCAGAGGACGTAACAGCAGTTTCAATCAGTGCGATGTGTGCGAAGAAGGATATACACAATGTCGTTCTCACGACGGTAGGAAAGCAGAAGAATGCGGATGTCCTCGAGAGACTTGCGGATGCGGCTTCATCAGATGATGTGAAGTTCACATGTGTTGATGGAATCGAGGTATGTCCTGAGACATCCAGAGATATTTCAAATGCACAGGGTACAATCGTCATGGTCAACGGCGGCTATGATGAGATTCACACAATCAAGACTGCCCTTGCAAGAATTAATACCGTTAATGGTAACTTATTAGGATATATACTTTGCAAATAATATACTGAGGTGGAATATAATGAAGATTGCATTAGTGCATGACTGGCTCCCTACAATGGGAGGAGCTGAGAGGGTATTGTCGGATTTCGTCGAGCTGTACCCTGAGGCACCTATATATACTTTGATTTGTAATCACAGCAAGATGGAGGAACCGTTAAAGAGTGCGAATATTATAACTTCATATCTGCAGAAAAAGAAAGAATGTACAAATCACAGAAAGCTGTTTCCGTTCATGCCGACTGCAATCGAGTCGTTTGACCTTACAGGGTATGACATGGTGCTAAGCAGCAGCTCGAGTGTTGCGAAGGGTGTCATAACACATCCTGACGCAATCCACATCTGCTACTGCCATTCACCTATGAGATATGCGTGGGAGTTCTCCTACGAGTATGCCGGGAAGATGTCCGGAAAGGGAAGGCTTGTAAAAAAGCTTCTCAATTATTTCCTGACATGGATAAGAGTGTGGGATTATGCAAGTGCCGCAAGAGTTGATTATTTTATTGCCAACTCTGAAAACGTGGCTAAGAGAATAAGAAAGCACTACAAGAGGGATGCAGTCGTTATTCCGCCTCCTGTCCGATGCAAGCTTTTCCAGATTTCGGAGACGGACGGAGACTACTTCCTTGTTGTTTCACGTTTCCAGGAATATAAGAGAGTTGATATTGCAATCGACGCATGTAACAGACTCGGACTTAAGCTCAAGGTTGTAGGTGACGGTCCCGATTACAAGAGATTAAAGGCGATGGCGGGACCTACCGTTGAGTTGTTGGGAAGAGTTCCGGATGCACAGGTCAAGGAGCTTTATGCCGGATGCAGAGCTTTCCTGTTCCCGGGTGAGGAGGATTTTGGAATTACACCGCTTGAAGCTATGGCGAGCGGAAGACCGGTGATTGCATACGGCAAGGGCGGCGCACTTGAGACAGTAGTAGAGGGCGTAACCGGTACATTTTTCCATGAGCAGACAACAGAGTCGCTTGTGGATGCGTTAAAGAGATTTGAGAATATGAAATTCGACAAGCAGGTGTTGAGAGCACATGCCGAGACGTTTGACGATGAGGTGTTCAAGGCGAGAATCAAAGCGTTTGTCGAGGAGAAATATAACGAGAGAAACGGAGTACATTAATCAATGAGAATCGCAATCGATGCCAGAATGATACAGATGTCGGGCATAGGAACATATATCAAGACATTGATGGGACAGGGAATATATGATATTGCGCTTGGCAATGAGAATGATATCCACAAGGTTGATGAGAGTGTGGATGTAATAGACTATGCCGACAAGATATACGGTGTTTCGGAGCAGCTTCATTTTCCGTCGAAGGCTCTCAAAAAGAGCGGTGCGGATATGCTTCATGTACCACATTATAATGTGCCTGTATTCTATCGTGGCAGGCTTGCGGTTACGATTCATGATTTGACACATCTTGTGCTTCCGGAATTTCTGCCGAATAAGTTCGCATACATATATGCGAAGCTTATCATAGGCTACGCGGTAAGAAAATCGGATATAATTTTTACGGTGTCGGAAAACTCTAAGAGAGATATAATGAAGTTCTTCAAGGTTCGTGAGGACAAGATTGATGTGGTGTACAATGCGGTTGACGCTAAGTTCACCAAGAAGGAAAGAAGCAGTGTTGAGTATCTTGTTGACAAATACAGTCTGCCGCATGATAAGAAGGTCATAATGTATGTCGGAAATCTCAAGCCGCACAAGAATCTTCTGAGACTGCTTGAGGCCTATGCAAAGATGGACGGCAGGGACGACACATGTCTTGTGCTTGTCGGAAAGGCTTTTGACAGCGAAGATCTCACACCTAAGATAAATGAACTGGGAATAGAAAAAAATGTCATAAGAACGGGAATAATCGTAGATGATGAACTGGTGGACTTCTATAATCTTGCAGATTTATTTGTGTTCCCGTCACTCTATGAAGGCTTCGGCATTCCGCCGCTTGAGGCAATGGCATGCGGTACGCCGGTTGTGTGCTCCGATAATTCCTCGCTTCCTGAGGTTGTCGGGGATGCGGCATATATGTTCGATGCTTACGATACGGATATGATATGCAAAGCAATGGAAAAAGTATTGTCGGATGAGGCTCTTGCAGCTTCACTCGTAAAAAAAGGATATGAGAGAGTTAAGATATTTACGCCTGAGTCTGTAATCAACAGAACCAAGGCTGCATTTGACAGAATAAAGGGTTGATTTTGAAATGGTAAATGAGACAAAGTATTGTCAGCCGAATGCTGTGCAGACAATGTGTGAAAAATCAAAATTTTACAGAGTGAGTTATGTACTGCTGCTGATAACCGTGTTTATCAATGTGACTTTCCCTAAGGCAGGAATTAAGCTTGGCGGTATTCCTCTGACGGTGGGGAATGTTTTTTTGCTGCTCACAATTATGATGTGGTTCTTCTATGTGCTTTGGAAGAGGTGCTTCGTCTTTTCAAGGGCGGAGCAGTTCGTCGTGATGGGCTGTCTTTACTGGCTTATAAGATTTCTTCTCACTATGGTGGGAGGAAGAGCGGGGCTGTCCGACTGGGTTGGATTTTTTGTGCCGCTCGTCGTGTACCCGTTCACGTTTTTGGTGTTCAACTTCTTTATAACGGAGCAGAAGCAGATAGACCTCATTCTCCGCATGCTTTTGTGGGGAACGATAATCGTGTTTGCGTTCGGATTTCTGCAGGCGATATTCGGAATAGAGCGCTTTTCAATACCGGGACTCACAGTCAACTACACGGACTATATCTCGAGCACCAACTGGTATGCCGAGAAGTACAACGGCGTACAGGAGGGCGTGACCTACTCCAAGACGGTTTCGACATACCAGAACGGTAATCTCCTCGGAGTCAACATTCTGCTGTTCTGTCCTATGGTTTATGAGAGCATTAAGAAAAAAACATGGCAGAGAGTGTACATGCTTGTGTTTATCATGTTCTGTATACTCACAGGCTCTAAGACCTGCTGGGTTGGAATATTCCTTTACCTGTTTATCAAGTCGGTTGTCATAATCAACAGAAAGTGGGCTGACGGGCGCAAGGTGCAGTTCGCCTGCCTTATCATTGCGGTTATTCCGGTCATTGCGGCTATATTCTTGAATATGTTTCCGCAGATACTTGAACGCTTTAAGGATTCGTTCACGCTAAAGAACATAAATGATTTGTCAGGACGTTCGGAGTCAATGTCACAGCTTATCGACTATTTTGTCAATAAGACTGAATGGATTTTAATCGGACCATACGGACTTACAAGCTATTGGGGCAGCAGTTATGAGATGGCATACTTCTGTATTCTTATGATTGGCGGTATTGCAGGACTTGTGGCGTTTCTTGCTCCTATACTCTATATACTTGTAAAATACATAGGAAAACACGTTAAGGACTCTAAGATATTGAAGGGCGTGTGCCATGGCGTTGTCGTGTATATCATCATAGCATTTGTCGAAGGAGCATTATGGCTTCCGCCTACCGCAGTCAACCTGTGGATGGTTCTCGCTCTCGGATATAAAATGAGCCTTTTTATGGAGGAAAACTAAATGAAAATCGGAATTGATGCCAGACCGCTCAGAAAGCAGAGAGCAGGTATCGGGACTTATGTATATAACATTGTGAAGTTTTTAAGTGAGACCGATAATGACAACGAGTACTATCTGTTCTCGAGCAAAGAGGTGTACGTTGATTTCAAGCTGGGTGATAACTGGCACATTGTCACGGAGAATTTTCCGGTCGGGACGCTCTGGCTTGCGATGAGAGGCAGCGCACTCATAAAAAAGTATGATATTGACGTGTTCTGGGGAACACAGCATGTCCTTCCGTGGGGAAAGCCTGACGGGGTGAGATATGTGCTCACCATCTGTGATTTGGCGCAGTTTCGGATAAAGAATATCGGAAGCAGATATAACACGATAATTCAGAAGTCATTTGTCAAGAGCTCCTGTAAGAAGGCGGACAGAATTTTGGCAATATCCGAGGCGACGAAGTACGACATCATTGACATTTTCGGGATAGAGTCATCGAGAATCGCGTGCACATATCTTGCGGGCACGGACAGACCTGAGCAGTCTGCCGAGGGCGAGATAGAAGAGGTTAAGAAGAAATTCAACATAGCGGGAAGCTATTTTCTCTATGTCAGCACGATAGAGCCGAGAAAGAATGTTGAGACGATAATAAAGGGCTTTGAGCTGTTCATGTCACAGAGGGACAGCGGCGCAGAGCCGTTTTACATGGTGCTTGCCGGAGGGCTCGGCTGGAAGTATGAGGGTGTTTTAAGCCTCATAGAGCAGAGCCACTATAAGAATAACATAATCATGACGGGCTTTATAAGCCAGAAGGAGAAGCAGTGTCTTTTCGAGGGCGCGTCTGCGTTCGTGTACCCGTCACTCTATGAGGGCTTCGGAATACCGCTCCTTGAGGCGATGAACTACGGTCTGCCGATTATAACGACGAATGTATCATCACTTCCGGAGGTCGGTCAGGACGCGGTGATGTACATGAAGGAGCCTAAGGACGCAGAGAGTCTGTGTTCTCTCATGAAAAAATGCTCCGGGCTCACCGAGAGTGAGAGGACGGCTATCGCCTGCAACGACAAGAGGCAGCGCGATAAGTTCTCGTGGAACAAATGCGCGAAGGAGACGCTTGGTTTTCTCACGGAGTAGAAGCGGATGGGGAGTGTTGGCTGTATGAATACGGGAATTGTTGTTCTTAATTATAATGATGCGGTGTCAACCTCGACACTCGTCGACAGTATATTGGATTATGACTCAATCTCACACATCGCGGTGGTTGACAACTGCTCAACGGATGCTTCGATGGAGACTCTCACAAAAAAGTATGAAAACAGCAGGAAGGTCACGGTGCTGTCGTCGGGAAAAAACGGGGGCTATTCGTTCGGAAATAACTTCGGCGCACGCTTTCTTATAAGGGAGTTTGGCGCAGAGGTTATATTTATCGCCAACCCCGATGTGCTCTTTGAGGAGACGCTCATCACATCGATTGTTGAGGAGTTTGAGAGGGACAGAGAGTACGGCGTCTTAACGGGAGTCATGGTAAGACCTGACGGAAACGTCGATGCCGCACCTTACAGAAATATGTTTTCGTATCTGCATGACCTTGGAGACTGCTTTATAACGGTGAGGCGTCTCGTGTATGAGAAGCGCAGATATGAGGTCGATTACTCGGTGCCTGTTATGGATGTCGAGGTCGTTCAGGGCTCGTTCTTTGCGATAACGGCTGAGGCTTTTGAGAAAATCGGCGGACTTGACGAGAATATTTTCCTCTACTATGAGGAGCTCATCCTTGCAAAGAGGCTTAAAAGGGCGGGCTATAAGTCGGGACTTATCACGGGACAGACATATCTTCACAATCATTCGGTGTCAATAAGGCGCTCGATGAAGAATATAAAGATATGGAAAGCAGTGCTGCGTTCTAAGTACTATTACCAGAAAAACTATAATAATGCCAATGCTTTTCAGATGCTTCTTTTGAGGATATGCGGTGGTTTTTCGCTTTTTGAAAAATTAATCATTGAAGTATTGCGAAAAATGTTGTAAAATAGAAGGCAGTGTATTATTAACAGATAGATAGGTCGTAGAATTTATGAATAGAAACAAGCATAGCGGAATCAATATTATGCTTCTGCTGATTGATTTAGTAAGTATGCTGATTTGCTTTTTCAGCATAGATTTCCTTAATCTGCATTTCTTTGACAAGCAGATATATATGAGCTATGAGGTTATCTTAGACTTATTAGGACCGATATTTTTAGCATATTCTATTGTATTTATATTTTTTAACCAGAATCAGGATTTCCTCAAGAGAGGATATTTCGAGGAGCTTTTATATGTTCTCAAGATGAATCTTCTCTTCGCGATGGTTCTTCTCCTTCTCCTGTTCGGAAGCAGAACCACGGCGACGATGGCAAGACGAGGACTTTTCGGAGCACTCGGAATCAATGTGGTTTTAATGTATGGGTGCCACTGTCTGTACAAGGCGTATTTGAGATGGTGGTTTAAGAAGAAGAGAAATGTCACCCATGTATATCTTGTGACCACGAGCGACAGGGCAGAGGGAATCATTGCACATTTGAGAGAGAGCGATGAGCAGTTCACGAGACGCATCAAGGGTGTTGCAATTATCGACAACGATATGCGCGGACAGCAGATAGCCGGAGTTCCGGTTGTGGCGGCTTATGAGGATGCTCTTGAGTATGCCAAGATCAACATAGTCGATGAGGTATACATCAACGTATCCTATGTTACGGGAGATTCTCTCAAGGATTTTATCATGGAATTTGAAAGGATGGGTATAACCGTCTTTTTAAATATAAATATTCTTGAGAATTTTGAAGGCTTTGACAAGCAGGTGACTATGTACGGTTCATATCCGGTCATTTCATTCTGTGCAAAGACCTTTGAACAGAACAAGATGATTGTCAAGAGGGCGATTGATATTGTCGGAGCCATAGTCGGACTTATAGTTACGGCTGTAGTGACAATATTCGTTGCGCCGGCGATTCTTATAGAGTCACCGGGACCAATCTTCTTTAAGCAGAAGAGAGTGGGAAAGAACGGAAGATACTTCTATATGTATAAGTTCCGCTCAATGTACCGCGACGCGGAGGAGCGCAAGAAGGCTCTGATGGAACAGAACGAGATGAAGGGACTCATGTTTAAAATGACTGACGATCCCCGAATCACAAAGGTTGGTAAGTTCATAAGGGCAACAAGCATTGATGAGCTTCCGCAGTTCTTCAATGTGCTTAAAGGTGACATGAGTCTTGTCGGGACACGTCCGCCGACGGTTGATGAGTTCATGCAGTATGCAGGCTATCACAAGAGAAGGCTCAGTATCAAGCCGGGCATAACAGGTCTGTGGCAGGTGAGCGGAAGAAGCAATATCGAGGATTTTGAGGATGTTGTAAAGCTCGACCTTGAGTATATAGACAACTGGTCGCTCGCACTTGATATAAAGATACTTCTAAAAACCGTTTTGGTAGTGTTTAAGAAGGACGGTTCAAGATAAAAAGAGAGGAAGATAAGGGCTTAAAAATGGCAACTAACAAGAAAAAAAGAAAAACCAACAAGAGAAATGTAGCCGTTATAATTATGTGTGCAGTGTTAGCATTTGTGCTTATTGTTGTACTGTGTGCATATCTCATATTAAAGAGCTACATCGGCAAGATTAACCATGTGGATTCGAAGGACTGGGACAATATTTCCATTGACGCCGGAGAGTCTCAGACGGATGCAGACGGAAACATCATTACCGATACAACAATGTCACCTGAGATTAACAGTTCCGGTGCCGAGAACTTCGGAGACGGCGAGGGAATGGATAAGGATTATGTTAAGAATATAGTACTTATCGGTGTCGATAACAGACATTTTGAGAATATTCTCTCCAATCCGGGCAACTCTGATGCAATCATTCTGGTGTCAATCAATTCCAAGACACAGAAGGTATATCTCACATCAATAATGAGAGATACGGCAGCGTATATCCAGTATACGGATGCACTCAAGCAGAAAGCAAGTGCGATGGGAAGAACCTACTCCGACGGCTACGACAAGATTAACATAGCCAATGCAAGAGGAGGTCCGGAGTTCCTTCTTGACATAATTGAAGGTAATTTCAAGATTAAGGTTGATGATTATATCCTTGTGGATTTCTACAGTCTCATTGATATCATTGATGTTTTAGGCGGAATACCTATGACGCTTACCGATGCAGAGGCAGAGGCGGCTAACAATTATATCAGGGATATGGATTTTGACCGCCATGTTGAGAACTGGGAGACAGCCAACGTGCTTAGCGGCGGCGGAAGTCTTATTC
>UQZF01000012.1 GCA_900545455.1 uncultured Eubacteriales bacterium | reverse complement strand
AATATATTCTGAAAAATAACGGAATCGACATTACAAACGATTTGGAAATCGTGCAGAATATTGATTTTGGTCTCACAAGCGGTGCATTTGCCGGCGGTCAGGGAGACTTCACCGTCGAGTTCGAGCCGCACGCAACAGCACTTGAAAAAGAGGGAAGCGGATACGTTGCCGCAAGTCTCGGTGTCGACAGCGGATACGTCCCGTATACCGCATACAGTGCCAAGAAGAGCTTTATAAAGAAAAATCCCGACATTATCCAGGGCTTTACCAATGCCCTTCAGCGTGGAATGGAGTATGTAAACACCCACTCCTCATCAGATATAGCCAAAGTTATCGCACCACAGTTTCCGGACACCGATGTTGACACAATCGCTCTCATAGTCGAGCGGTACAAGGCACAGGATACATGGAAAAACAACCTTATTTTCACAAGCGACAGCTTCAATCTTTTACAGGATATCCTCTTTGAGGCAGGAGTCATAAAAGAATATGCACCGTACAATGACCTTGTCGATACAACATTCGCCGAGAAAGCCGCCGAAAAATAGGCATAAAAAACGGGCTGACATCCGGAGAAAATCAAATCCCCTGTCAGCCCGTTTTCTTACAGTCCCTTGAACTGCTCATATATCTCGTGTTCCTGTCTCTTTATCTGCATGTAGGTTCCGAGAGTAATCTCTTTCTTTTTCTCGAAATTATCTATAATCCTGTTCATATTTCTGAGTGCCACGCCTACAACCTGCGGACATATCTTATTGTTGTCCGCATCCGATTTGATAATTTTCTTGATTCTGTCAATATCAAATGCATCCTTGTAGCTTCTCTTTCCGTAAAGTGCACTTATTATGTCCGCAACCGCAACTATTCTCTGAGGCTTCGTAAGCTGTTCGGCTTTAAGGTCCCTGAAATATCCGCTTCCGTCAAGCTTTTCGTGGTGACGTATTGCAATTTCCCGCACGTCATCGTCAATGATTCCCGTGAGAATATGGTCCGTAATCTCCACATGCTTCTTCATTATGTCCATTTCTTTCGGCGACAGTCTTCCCGGCGACTCAAGTATTGACAGCGGAATGGCAATCTTTCCTATATCGTGCAGCAATGCCCCGTAGTATAAATTGTACTTCTCCTGTGCCGCAAGATGCATCATCTCACCTAACTCCTGGGCAAATATTGTCGTGGCAAGCGTATGTATTACCGTGTGCTCACTTCGGAAATCTATGATATACACAAGCATTTGAAGGAATTTTCTCTTATATTCCTCCGAAAAGTTCACAGATGCTATAAGATCATCAATTTCTTTAAGATAATCATCATGCTTCAGGTTGTCAAGGACATTGTACTGTGCATTGGCCTTAAGGAAAAGCGCAAGTGCCTCCGCCGAAAACTTGATATTGCGGTACTTCTGAAGATAATCGCTCTCAAGGGTCCCCGGCATGCTCATCATGACATCCATCTTGTCCGCCATAAAAAGATATTCCGCTATCTTAATATGCTGGCTCTTTATGACATAGTGCTTGTTGTAATCGAGATGGTGATAAAGCACAACTTCAGCCTTGCTGTCAAGCGGCGAAAGATACTTGAGGAACAAAAAGCCGTAAATCGAATGCGGCCATACATCATTCTTCTCATAATCAGCCCAGTGTTCTATATATTCAAGCTTACATGTACCTATATCATGCAAAAGAGCAATCAGGACATAATCCGCCATCTCCTGATTGTTCATCCTGCCCTCAGTAAGCAGCATCTTATACAGGATATATGCCGTTCTCTCGCTATGATGCATAAGCTGTGGGTTCAATATGGAAAAAGATTTGCGAAGAATATCATACATATTCTTACTGCTTATTACTGCCATTGTTACCTCCGAATAACTGAATCTCGTATCTATTATACTTAATCTTTTACAATTTTCAATATTTTACTAAAATTTCATTTGATGGATTATACATCATAGTCTATAATTATTAAAGTCCCTATGGACAAATAATATTCTTATTTTAAGAAAGGATTTATCTATGAATTTTGATATTGCATCCGAGCTTAGCGGCATATACGACCTTAGCCGGACCATCCCAACTCTGACCGTATATTTCATAGCAGCCTCCGGAATAATACTTCTTTGTTTTGCAATCGGTCTGGTCATCATGACAAAAAAGAATGTCGGACTGCGTTTTTTCCCGATTTTGTACGGAATAACAGCCTATCTGCTGTTCTACCTTATGATGGGAAGTTTCCTGTCAAGTCTCATCTCAATGACCATGCCTGATGATATAAGTACCGTCAACCTTGTCATTATGAGACTGCTTGTTCTTATAATCACCTCAGCACTGGTAGTAGGCGGACGTTTTTTTGCCATGTGGTTCATACGCAAGTATTATAATGAATACTGTGATGCTTATGGAATAGGTGTGGGCGTTTCTCTCACCGAAGCAGTAATAACAGGTATAACCATTCTGTTTAACTACAGCCTGTGCACAACACTCAACACCACGGGGCTTGCCGAACTTGCCAACAGCTACGACACCGTTGATGAAGCTGTTCAACAGCTCTCATCCCTGATGTTCTTCTACGACAATCCATCATACACATACATGTTTTCAGGTATCGAAAGCATCATGTTCCTGGTATTCAATACCATGATTTCAGTTATGTTCTATGCGGTATATCACGGCGAACTTAAAAAGATACATATTCTGTCTATCGTAGGCTTACAGTCTCTTATGTATCTTCCGGGTAATCTTTATTCCGCAGGAATATTGTTCAACAGAATCGGATGCTTTGCCGCAGAGATTCTCATTTTTGCAGGATGCACACTCTTATTCCTAAGAATACACAACACCTACTACCGCGGTATCAAGCCCACTGTTAAGGAGACAAAGAACAAGCCCGGCACTAACCGTTCAAAACCTTCTGAATCAAAGAAAATGCCGGACTTCAATAAGAATGTAAATAAATAATAAGGAACAAGGGTTTCCATTACACAAGTAAATAGGGACTGCCTCACGGCAATCCCTATTTTCATAATCTCGTTAAGTACAAATATTGCTCTTTATATTAAAAAGGCACACTGTAAAACTTCGTTGATTATAATTTTGTTACGTTTGTAGCCTGTGGTCCCTTAGCGCCGTCTACTACGTCGAACTCTACTGCCTGGCCCTCTTCAAGAGACTTGAAGCCTTCCATGTTAAGACCTGAGTAATGTACGAATACATCCTTGCCGTTCTCATCAGAGATGAAACCGTAGCCCTTAGAATTGTTGAACCACTTAACTGTACCCTTGCTCATTGTGATACCTCCAAAATATTTAAAAAAAGTTCATACCGCAGTCCTATACTGCAGCATATATGCTTTGTTACAGCACATTGTTAGAATATCACAGAAAATAAAGGGTGTCAAGAATTATCCTTTTGCATATTTAAGTATTTTTTTGAGTTCATCAACCGAGAAATCGTACCCCGTATTGCAGAAGTGGCACTTAAGTTCAATAGGCTTTCCCTCGTCTATCATCTCCTTAAGTTCCTTCTTTCCGATACTTATCAGAGCCTTCTCAACACGTTCCTTGGAACAGTTGCATCTGAAGGCTGCCGGAATCCTATCGTTGAATTCAACACCGAAATCTCCGAGTATCTCGTTCAATATATCCTCCGGTGTCATTCCCTTGTCGAGCATCGAAGTGATTGAACTCATGCCGTTAATCTTCTCTTCAAGCTTATCAATAACCGCATCCTCGGCAAAAGGCATTACCTGAATGATAACTCCTCCTGCCTGCTTCACCGTATTGTCATGTTCCATCAATACGCCGAGAGCTACCGCCGACGGAACCTGCTCACTCGATGCAAAGTAGTATGTCAAATCCTCGGCAATCTCACCCGATACGAGCTCGCAGCTTCCGCTGTACGGCTCCTTGAGGCCGATATCCTTGATTACGGTGAGCATGCCTCTTCCGACAGCCCCTCCGACATCAAGCTTGCCCTTGCTGTTAGGAGGCAGCATTACATCTGGATTTCCGACATATCCCTTTACCCCTGCATTTGAATCTGCAGTAACCATTATTCCTCCGATCGGACCGTCGCCCTCAACCTTTATGGTGAGAAGATCGTCATCGTCCTTCATCATGACACCCATCATAGCCGCAGCCGACATAAGTCTGCCAAGTGCAGCCGTAGCCACAGGCGATGTGTTGTGTCTTTCTCTTGCCTCCTCGACAAGATTCCTTGAATAGATTGCAAATGCCCTAAGCTGGTTATCCGCAGCCGTTGCACGAACAATATAATCTTCCATTATAATATCTCCTTGTGTTTTGATTTATTTTTTAAAAATGTAATAAGCTCTCTCACCTTTAACTCTGTATTCCTTCAGCGAAAGACCATACTTAACTGCAGTCTGAACAACCTGTCTTTTTGAAAATGCTCTTTGGACATGTCTCTCCGTAAAGCTTGTACATATTCCACCAAATATCCTATGGTAAAAAGTTATATCGTAAGTATTGATATGCCTGTCGGTGTCATAGTGATTCTCCCATATATATGAATCTCTTCCTACTCTGTCCGCAAACACATTATCTCCCAGCTCATCCCTGTAAAAGCAGTCTGTTTTCATGTCAAACATGAAAATACCGCCCTTTTTAAGCTGCTTGGCAGCTGCCTTCATCGTAAGCTTCAAGTCCGACAAACTTGTAAGATAATTCATCGAATCACAAAAACTCACCACACCGTCACAGCTCTCATCACAAAGGAACGGAACTCTCATGTCAGCGGTATATGCCTCAAATCCCGGAATGAATTTCTCGGCCGCCTCTTTCACCATATGTTCCGACAAGTCTATTCCCACAACATCATACCCCTCCATGCAGAAATATCGTGCCATGCTTCCCGTGCCGCATCCAAACTCAAGCAGCATACAGCCATCCTCCGCTCTGACGCCGTATCTTCTCAGCCCGTCTATAGCATATTCTGCCCACCTGCCATACGGTATATCTCTCATAAAAGCATCATACTTTTTCGCAAACCTTTTATATGCCGCCATTTTTTATTTCCTTTCCGTCGATTATCGAAATTTACCGGAACCAAATTACCACTGCAACATAGTATCAATTTTTTGTGCAAAATGCAAGCCCGGCACATACAGCTTGAAATTTCTTCCATTTGCCTATATACTGATTATACCTAATTTTAATTTCGAGGCGGTTAACTTTATGAAAAAAAAATCATTGTCTGCCACAATCAAGAAAATCAATTGCAGAAAACTTATAATGCCGAGTGTTTTTATCGTTTTCTGTGTTGTTGTTGTTCATATAACATCCCTGTACGATATATTCACACTCCCCGCCGTGTCAACACCCGTTGAGGCTGTAAGCGCATACCACAGTGGCGACATCTATGTGAACGCCACCCTCTCCGACCTTTACTATTCTGGTGTCAACCGCACCGACGGACGCAAAATAAAGGCATGCTATTATTACTGCCTCTATGAGAACAACTGCTACTACGTTCTCATTTCCGCGTCAACCCTCGGCGTCGGCAACACCACGGAAACTCCGCCGCAGCATATCGAGTCCTTCAACTGCAAAGCGAAGCTCGAATCGAACGAGGGTGAGACCGAATCCCTCAACAAGCTCGTAAGCCGTAACCTCGACTGGACAATTCAAGCATTAAACCTCATGAGCAGTAAAGTAACAATCAACCAGTACAGAATGTCTCAGGGGCGTGAATATGTCCTTGCCGCGATACTTGGAATAATGTCCGTCTCAGCAATCATACATCTGATAATAATTATTGTATCACTTATAAATCCTCTGCTCTCACGAACAGTTCTCCGCCTATCGCGTTACGGCAATAAAGCCGAGTTGTATAACGCCGCATGCGAAGAATTCGAAACATCCCATGCCTATGCACCGGGAATAACACTTACCGACAACTTTTTTATTGCTTATGACAAGCACAATATTCACATTGTGCCTCTCGAATCAATAGTATGGGCATACAAGTTCGGAACTCTGCAGAACAGACTGCTTCACCTCAACATAAGCTATTCGTTAAGCGTCGTAGCCAACGACAAAAAACACTATATCGTACATCACAAAACCAAGGACGCTGTCGAGCTTGTGCTCAATGCACTGCAGACACGTTTTCCTGAAATCCTTATCGGTTACAGCGAGGGCAAATCCATGGGAGCACATTAATGGTGTTCCCTTTTCTTTTCAGGCTTGACGTTATGACGCTTATGTTATAAAATGATTGCATCATGGCTGTTTTTGTCACAGCCGGCAACAGAATATATAAATAGAAGGAAGTACAATTATGTCATTACTTGAAACATGGAGAAATCTTGCTTACGAGCAGGAGATGGACGACCAGAAGTATCAGATGTTCTGGGCAACATATTTTAATTATGAGAAGGGTGTTTACGAGCAGATTCTTACATCCAAGGAGCCTGTAAGCGGCACAGTCAAGGAGCTCGCTGACCGTTTCGGTCTTGAACTTCTCACAATGGTAGGTGTTCTCGACGGAATCAACGACAGCCTCAAGACACCTAACCCTATCGAGACAATGGATGAGAACACTGTTGTATCGATGGATTTTGATAAGGAGTTACTCTACAAGAACATGGTAGCTGCCAAGGCTGAATGGTTATACACACTTCCACAGTGGGATGACCTTCTCGACGCAGATACCCGCAAGGCTCTCTACAAAGAGCAGAAGCTTTCCACAACCATAGTCAACACACAGCCTAAGGTTGGACGTAATGACCCATGTCCATGCGGTTCAGGAAAGAAATATAAGAAATGTTGCGGAGCGAATGTATAAATCTTCCTGCGCATGGTAATAATCATACCATCACAAAAGAAGATTTACCGAATTTTCTGTTCACAGGACAGAAAATTATCCTCCCCTTTTTATGGCACATGGCGCAGAACACTCTGTGGTATGTGCCTTTTTACATATCTGATTAGATACGGCGGTAAAATGAACCCGCATATTTTTACGTCTCACATTAATCATGAAAAGGAGAACCCCACATGAAAAAAAGAGTACTCGCCATAGCCGCCATCGTAATCCTTGTCGGCCTGTATCTTTCCTGCCTCGTGCTCGCCCTCATCCACAGCGATGCAGCTTTCAAACTTTTACAGCTCTCGCTCGTGATGACCGTGCTCATCCCGGTGACAGCCTACGTCGGCATGATGTTCTACAAGTTAAACCACCGCGGTGACGACTTCGAGGACGAAAAAAAATGAGCATGGAGGCATCAGCCTTCATGCTCAAATATCATAAGCTCATCATTATTTTTATCTGAAAATGCAATGCTCTTTACAAGTCTGTAGCCCGCCGTGCCGCAATACTTTCTCGCAAATCCCGGATTTCTCGAAAACATGATAATGCGCCCGCTGCTCTTTAGGTGTATGTTCGCCGCCTTAAAGAACTTGCGATACACATTCTCCAGTTCCAAAGTTACCTTATCGCCCGGTGTAAACGGCATATCCGTGAATATCTCATCGAAAAGATAGCCGTGCTCGAAAGTGAAGAAATCTCTGTTGACATAGTGAACTATCTGCCCTGCTGCCTCAGTGTTAACCTTGGCTCCCGCAATCGCCTCACCGTTGATGTCAAGGCCATAGGAAGTGTTAGCTTTCACAGCCTTCTGTCTCTCGATAAGCATTGTGCCGACTCCGCAGAACGGATCAAGCACCTGTGCATCCGCCACCATGTATTCCCTCGCAAGCTCGACCATGAGTGCCGCGTTCACCGGCTTTAGCGATGCCGCAATGTGTTTCTTAAAATATGCGAATCTGTCATCGTCCATCGTGTAGAGCTTTAAAAGCATATTAAGCTTGTGCTCTTTGTTCTCGATAAGCCTTAACTCTATCTCGTAATCGGATGCGGAATTGATTAATTTTCTCTCGGTAAATCTTTCAAGCTCACCCGAGAATCTCCTCACAAATCTGCCCTTCTTCTCCATGTCGAGCGTGCTCTTCAGCTCCACACGGAAATAATACGAGCGATTGTCCTTATTGTCGTGAAGCCTGTCAAGAAGCTTTAGAAGTCCCGATTCTGCAAGTGTCTTTGCAGACGTCTCGGGTGTAAATTCGCAGGTGTTTCCTCCCGGAATAACGAACAATATGTCACTGTATGTTCTTATGTCCTTTATCACGGAAAGATTATCCGACTTAAAGCGGATGCCTCCTTTGAAAGGAATGAGGCTTACCTGTCTCTCCTCTAACTGACGCTCGGTTACACCCTTGTTAAGCTTATTGGTTATGAGAATGACCTCAACTTCCTTTTCAAGCTTGTTAAAGCCCGTAAATTTGTGTCTTGTCATTCCCTCCGCCGACACAATAAGCTCGGTGAGTGCCTTTAACTCCTCATCGATATGCTTCTTATTCTCAGGTGTAATCTCCATGCTCGAGAGTACTCTCACGCGCTCCTTAAAAAACGGAAGATACTCCTCTATATCATAGCCCTTTAACGCCTCGAGGTAGGAGGAGCGCACAAAAAGCTGCGTCTCCCTGCCGTAAGCATCCACAAGTGCCTGTGTAAAATCGGACATATCGAGTGCACCCATGAGAAGTGCCGCATTCTTCCTGACCTTCGCATCGTCACTGTTAAGAAAATTCTTCATCGAATCGATGTCATCCTCAACCAGCTCGAAGAGGTCATTCATTTTTGCGTCATCCTTTATCTCACTTCTGAGTGCGCTCAAATTCTGCCTTGTGTCTATTCCTCTTTTTGCATTCTCGTAAAGTTCTCTTATCATATATTACAGCTTGCTCGTTCTCTTGATAATATCATGTCTCTTAGGTCCGTTGGATACAAGTGTGATAGGAGCCTGAATCTCCTCCTCAATCGCATCAATGTAATCCTTACAAGCCTGAGGAAGCTCCTCGTAGTTCTTGATTCCTCTTATATCGCACTTCCATCCCGGCATATTCTTAAGAACAGGCTTAGCCTTCTCAAGCTGGTATGTTGTAGGGAAGTCCTTGACAACCTTGCCGTCAATCTCATAACCTACGCACATAGGAATCTCATCGAGATAGCCGAGTACGTCAAGCACCGTAAGGGCAACCTCTGTTGTTCCCTGCATACGCACGCCGTAACGTGTTGCAACCGCATCAAACCATCCCATACGTCTAGGGCGTCCTGTTGTGGCACCGAACTCTCCTCCGTCGCCGCCGCGTCTTCTGAGCTCATCAGCCTCATCACCGAAAATTTCACTGACGAATGCTCCCGCACCTACAGCCGATGAATATGCCTTGACAACCGTCACAACATTCTTAATTTCCGCTGCCGGAATACCTGCACCGATTGCACCGTATGCTGCAAGAGTCGATGATGATGTAACCATAGGATAAATTCCATGATCAGGATCCTTGAGTGCTCCGAGCTGACCCTCAAGAAGAATGTTCTTGCCCTCCTTGATTGCATTGTGCAAAAATAATGAAACATCAGCAACATAAGGCTTGATCATATCCCTGTATGAAAGCATGAGCTTGAATACCTCGTCAGCATCAAGAAGAGGCTTGTGATATAAGTGCTCAAGTAAAATATTCTTATATGCTACAACTCTTTCAACCTTCTCCTTAAGTGAAACTTCGTCGAAAAGCTCGCTTACCTGGAATCCGATCTTAGCATATTTATCTGAATAGAAAGGAGCGATACCCGACTTCGTGGAGCCAAATGACTTGCCTGCAAGTCTTGCCTCCTCATAAGTATCAAAATCAACATGGTACGGCATAAGAATCTGTGCTCTGTCAGACACAAGAATCTTAGGTGTAGGAACGCCTCTGTCCTCCAAGCTCTTAATCTCGTTAAGAAGATAAGGAATGTTGAGTGCAACACCGTTGCCTATAACGCTTGTGGTGTGGTTGTAGAATACTCCCGATGGAAGAAGGTGAAGTGCGAACTTGCCATAGTCATTGATAATGGTGTGGCCTGCATTGCTTCCTCCCTGAAAACGAACGATAATATCAGACTCCTCAGCAAGCATATCTGTAATCTTACCCTTGCCTTCGTCTCCCCAGTTTGCTCCGACAATAGCCTTAACCATGGTTATTCCTCCTAATAGTCAATAATATATGTATGAATTCTCATACGGCTTATTTTTATTATACAGGCTTAAGCCCATACTGTTATAGTATACTATAAAATTCCTTTTATGTAAATGCGAAAACACAAAAAAGCGAAATTACCGCTTTCGTGTTATTTATACGTCACAGCACGTCCTCCAACACCTCAAAAAAGTTCTCAAACGTCTTTTTACAGCACATCGGGTTCTCAATTACAATTCCGTCCGCTGCAAGTCCCGTCACTGAGAACGCCATAGCCATCCTGTGATCGTCGAAAGTCTTTATATGTGTGGGCTTCGGCTCGCCGTGGCACACATAGATGCCCTCTTTTCCGTTCTCGTCGAATGTTCCGCACTCAATCCCCATCGCTCGGAGATTTGTAATAATCGCCTCTATTCTGTCCGACTCCTGAAGTCTTATATGACCGACATTACGTATTCTCGTTGTACCGTCCGCAAAAGGAGCGATTGCCGCGAGTGTCATCGTCTGGTCGGAGAAATCATTCATGTCAACGTCAACCGCATTAAGCACTCCGCTCTCGGGCGCGGTGACATTTATGCCATCATAGGTCTCGGTGACGATACAGCCCATCTTTGACAGCACATCGAGAAACTTCATATCACCCTGCATCATTCCGTATCTGCTTCCGGCCACAGTTACGCTTCCGCCCGTCACAGCCGCGGAAGCCCAGAAATAACACGCCGCCGAAATATCGGGCTCGATGTAATATTCCCCGACACTGTAGCCCTGCCCCGCAGGAACATGGTAATCGTGTCCGTCGTATATGACCTCACAGCCGAAATCCTTCATCATCGCAGCAGTTCTCCTTATGTATGCACCGTCCGTCTTTTCGCTTGTTATTTTTATATCAAGTCCCTCACGCACCAAAACTCCTGCCATCATGAGAGCACTCAGGAACTGTGTGCTACGGCTTATGTCCACATGGACCTCCGCCACAGCCTCCGACTTACCCTCTTTATCTGAGACACCGAACTTTCTGCCCTTTACCTTCACAGGAAGATGCCCTCTCTCCCCGATATATTCAAACTGAGCACCGAGCTCTGTAAGTGCGTTAAAAAGTGCATCCATCGGACGTGCCTGCATCTGAGGTGTGGCATTTATTGTGTATTCACCGTCCGAGAGTGCGAGCATTGCCGTGAGAAATCGTGCCGCCGTCCCCGCACTTCCGACATCAATCGTACCTGTTTTATTTGGAATATTCCCGCAGGTGCCGTCCAACTCAACACGCTTTTTTTCCTCGTCCACATGCACATTGTAGCCGAGTGACTCAAGACTCCCTATAAAATGTCTCGAATCGTCCGAGAACAGTGCCCCCTCAAGAACCGAGTGCCCCTGTGCCATAGCCGCCATAAACAGTGCCCGGTTAGTCACGCTCTTAGACCCCGGTACAACCACTCTTCCCACAATGGGCTTTGATGCCCTTTTCACCTCATACACATCCATGCTGCCACCTCTTTTTTGTTTAATCAATTACTTTTACCGTCTTGTTTTCTTTATTATCACAACCGCTGTTATGGCTATCGCAGCGATTATAACCGCTATTACCATTATCGTGCCCACGTTTCTGCTCTCTCTTATGGGCTCCTCAAATTTTCCGTTATCCCGTGCCACACTCTCGCTTGACTGAACGCTCTCGGTCTCCTCCGTGCTGATTTCTGTGACGCTCTCGCTCGGTGTCGTGACTTCCTCGAGTCTGTCAGTAAGTTCTCTCACAACCGCACCGCAGAGTGAGCACTCGCCCTCGATTATGCCCTCATTCTCGACATCAGCCTCCCTTACGGTTCTCCATGTCGTGACCTCATGCTTTTTTGCGGTGAAATCATCCTTGTACTCATATCCGCACGCATTACAGTGGTACAACACATAGCCATAGTTTTCACAGTCAGCCTCAAACTCCTGCGTCGCATAGTCGGGCTGTTCACAGGTATGCGGCACGAGCACAACCGAGTAGTCGTGGCTCTCGTCCGACACGAAATCGGAGCTGTTGCCGGCAACCTGATATGTCCAGTTCATTACCTCGCCTATAAAATCCTTGCAGTAGGCTCTTCTGTCGGTGTTGTCCTCATAAAAAGAGATTTTGCCGACAACGCGTGTGTTGGTCAGATATCCCTCATACACCGTCCCGCTCGGATACAGTATATACATGCCTGCTGCGCCACCGTTGTGCGTGTAGCCGTGTTCTGACACATATCCGTCAACGTCTATATAACATCCGTTTAAGTCAAAATATCCTGCCGCATAAGCTCCGCCCAAGAACTGCTCATCCCTGTTGAGCGCATCTGTGTCATTGCAAATCAAGGTCACGTCGATGCTCGTGTTTTCCATGGTTCCGTTGCCGTACCCGACAACACCGCCGACTCCGAGCATCCTGTCATGCGCATCAAGCCTTATCCAGGCAGTTACCGTGCAGCCCGTTATGATGCTTCCCTCGCTGTAGCCCGCAAGGCTTCCCGAAAAGCACGGAACATCCGATGTAATCTCGGACTTATAGTTGATTAAATCCAGATCATACACCGATGCATTCGTCAAAATCCCGAAAAAGCCCGAGAAACAGGTGTCGTACACCTTCATATTTCCATCGTAGGTCTCTCTTGTCTCATCCGTCAAGTCCGTCACCGTTACATTTAACAGCGCATGACCGTTGCCATTGAAATTTCCCGAAAAATTAACCGGTGTCCATCCCCTGCCGCTCATGTCGATATCCTGCATGAGTATATAGTTTCCGTCCGAATTTTCCGCCATCAAAAGCAGATCCTCATAGGTGTAAATTTCCGTATACTCCTCAGCAGATATTACGTCCGCACTTTTCAAAAACATAAAGTATACCGCAATCAGTGCCAGAGTATTGATTATGCCGATAGTCAAAAGTTTTATTTTATTTTTAAACTTATTCATTTTATTTTTTCTCATCTTGTTCTGCGTCTCTTTCTTTTAGGATTGCTCGAAGCATTTTCCTTTTTTCTGCCCTTTTTTGACACAAACAGCACTATTAAAAACACGGTAAGCAGCACAGCAAGGACTATCGCCACCGCAGCTATGACAGTGTTTCTCGTATGTTCCTTCGCACGCTCGATTTCAAGCAGCTCCTGCTCACTCTGCCAGATGCTTTCACTCTCCTCCTCAGACTGCCTTATACTTTCGCTTTCAGATTCCGACACGCTCTCACTGACGGACTCGCTCACACTCTCAGCTATACTCTCCTGTATACTCTCCTCGATGCTTTCCTCCTCCATCGTCGTGTAGGTCTTGATATTCTCAAGCATATTGTTCTCTGTATCGCTTCCAACAAGAGTTCTGTAAAGCCCGAATTCAGCACAACTGTATTTGTAATCATCCGACACATAAAACCAGCACCATTGCTGTGAAACATGCCTCTTGTAAGCAGCCTCAGCAGCCTCAAGTGCAGTCATCCCGTTCATCGCTTCAATAGGTTCCCTCAGATTAAGGCGGATTTTGTTCTCCTCATAAAGATGAAAATATGCTTTCGGCGTGTCCCATACACCATATTTCTCCGACGAAGCAATGTATCTTTCGCTGTCAGATGCCGCATCGAGTGCATTCATGACCGCGTCAGCCGTAAGCCTGTGATACCCATGTCCGTACTCACCGTTAAAATCGTGCGTCACGACAACCTGTGGTTTGAAGCGTCTTATCTGCTCCGTGATGAACTCTATCATCGCATCCTCATCGTACTGGGTGCGCGCCGTATCAATGCTTTCGGAGTACACGTCCGTGAAGCCGGCGCTTACCGGATAGTATCTGCACCCGTCAGTCCAGAGCCCATCAAGCTTCTCGTGCTCTCTTATCCTCGCCGTGTCCCAGAATTGTGTCATATATACAACCTGAACCTTAGCATTATCCGCTACTCCGTAGGTCGGAATTATTCCTCCGAGGAAAAGAATCTCGTCATCGGCATGTGCCGCAACAAGCATTATGTCAGCCTCATCACAAGGCGCATTCCATGTCTGGACATCCTCAGGAATATCCATGCTGTCAAACACACGGATGTTACAGATGTAGGTCGCATCGGCAGGAATATTGATTACCGCACTCTGTGTGCCCTCGTCAAGTCTGATATATTCATGCAGGAATCCGTTCTCCCCGCACTCCACCGTCCCATTGTCCGTCTCAAGCGTCCACGGCTTAACCGTGCTGTCCCACATAATATACAATCCGTGTATCGTTGAACCGTCGGCTATTCTGACCGTTATCTTGTCCCCGGTCGTGAATCTCACGTTCGTGTAATAGCTTCCGTCCGTCATGTCAGCAGCATTCTTATCTCCGTCGATTGTGAGTTCCGGTGTCTTTTCCTCCGCCTTAATGTCATATTTTCCAATCACCCCAAACATGACGACAGCCGTCATGAATATAATAATTTTAATGCATGATATCCTCTTCTTTTTCATGTCATCCTCATTTCTGAATTTTTCTTTCAAAGAATTTACTTTTGATTGTATCACGCATATTTTTTCTTAGCAACACCAAATAAACTTCTCATTTAACACAAAAATAGAGCTGTCATATACCCTGACAGCCCTATAAAAGTTAATTTTCAGCCCTTTACCGCACCAAGCGCAATACCCTGCACAATATACTTTGAAAGAATGATGTATACAACAATTACAGGGAAAATTGAAAACGCAATCGTAACATACACCTGACCCATATCAAACTTAAGCCAATCTGCACTTCTAAGCTGTGCAATAAGAATCGGAAGTGTCTTTCTCTTATCGCTCTTTAATATAAGCGCAGGTACAAAGTAATTATTCCAGCTTGATACGAAAGTAAATATTGCCTGTACCGCTATAGCGGGCTTCATTATCGGAAGCACAATGTGATTAAATGTGTTGAACTCACCCGAACCATCAATTCGTGCAGCCTCTATAATTGCAAGAGGCAGCGTACTTTCCATGTACTGCTTCATGTAATAGAATGTAACCGGTGCCGCGATTGACGGAACAATAAGTGGAATGAATGTATCAACAAGATGCAGCTTATCCATAAATTTGATGAAACCAAGCGCCGTTACCTGTGTCGGAATCATCATTACCGCAAGTATAAATGCAAATATAAACTTCTTTAGTTTAAAATCATATACATGAATTGCATAAGCTGTCATTGCCGAGAAATATGTACAAAGCACCGCACTCAGTGTCGAGATGATGACGCTGTTTATCATACCCGATATTATAGGCTGTGTTCCGTGAATAACCGCATTCCAGTTATTAAGCAGATTGGTTCCCGGCAAAATCGAGAATCCTTTCTGAATCTGGGCATGTGTCTTAGTTGCATTCACAAAAAGAATGTAGAACCAGAACAGACACAGGATTGATATCAAAATGAGCACAACATACGCAACCGCTCTTCTTATATGAATCGAATCTTTTTTTGTCTTCTTTTCATTCTCTTTACTCATAATGTCATACCTCCTTATCAATCCTTTTTACGGTACATAACGGAATAAATTACAAGACTTAATATCGCCGTTATAACAAACAGGAATACCGAAAGTGCTCCGCCAAGTCCATAGTTCTTGCTGTAGAGATGCTGATTAAGATACATAATAAGCGTCTTTGTGGATTCAGCAGGTGAACCTGAACCGTTAGTAAGAATCTGAGGTACATCGAACATCTGAATACCACCGATCATGGATGTTATGATAACATATATAAGGATAGGCTTAAGAAGAGGAAGCGTTATCCTGTAAAATCTCTGCCATGAGCTTGCACCGTCCACCTCAGCCGCTTCAAAGAGTGAAGGGTCAATACCCATAATTCCGGCCATGAGAATAATCGTCGTATTTCCGAACCACATAAGGAAATTCATGAATCCTACCAGTCCTCTGGTAGCCCATATGCTTGAGAAGAATCTCACAGGATTTTCCTGTGTAGCAATTCCAAGCTTGATTAAAATTGCATTGATTGGTCCTACATCGGAGAACAATGCGAAAAATAACATTGAAAATGCGGAAGCCATTATTAAGTTCGGAAGATATATTACCGTCTTGAAGAATCTGCTTCCTTTAAGTTTAAGTCTGATATCTGAGAACCACTGTCCCAGAAGCAGTGAAACAAGTATCTGCGGAACAAAACCAATCAACCACATTATAAGTGTATTGGCTGTGTATTTTAAAAGACTTGCATCCGAAAAAATCTTTACATAATTTGCAAGTCCCACCCAGTTAGGACCAACCTGCTCAAGTCCCACTCGGTAATTTTCAAAAAAGCTGTTAAATATTGTACTGAACAGTGGTACCAACTGAAAAGCCACATATACAAGTACGAAAGGTATAAGAAATATGTACCCCCACTTATTGTACCTTACAACCTTGCTCTTGCCACCGGATTTCTTCATACCATCACTCCTCGCTTATGAAACACGCCCAAGCATGTTTTAGGTTAAAAAACATGCCTGCCCCCTTATAGAGCAGGCATGTTTCTAAACATCCTTATAATTATCTGCTTGCTGATTATTCAGTCTTAAGGTTAGGATACTTAACAACAATGTTCTTCTTGAATGTTGCAAGTGCCTCATCAAGTGTTGCATTTCCTGTGAAGTAATCCTTCATAGCCTTCTGGAACTCCTCGTTACATCCCTGATCATAAGATGAAAGGTTGCTGAGGTCAATCTTCTCTGCTCCTGCGCAGAACATAGCAAGTGGATTCTGTCCTCCAAGTACCTTGCTCTGGTAAGTTGTGTCTGCTGCCATAGCCTCCATTGCCGGCTTGTTGTTAACGAAATCATTGTCCTTCTTAACGATCTCTGTCATGACATCCTTATTGGTTGTGAGCTGTCTCATAATGTCTGCTACAAGTGTAGGGTTATCTGTTCCCTGTGCTGCGCAGATCCATGTACCACCCCAGAAGAAGCCCTGAGGTCCTTCAGTAGCTGCCCATCCGCCGTTAGCTGCGATACTTGCTGCATCATCAACATTCATGGAGAAGTCTACGAACCAAGCCGGTCCAAAGTAGCAGAATACCTTTCCTTCCGGATAGAAGCCCTTCTTCCAGTTGTCATCCCAAAGTGAAGACTGATTGTTGTAACCATTATCTGTGAATTCCTTAGTCTGTGTAACCCAATTCATAATGTTGTCATCGATAACAACCTTGCCATCAACAACCCATGGTGAAGAAACATTGTTGGAGAATACACGGAAGGTATCATCAAAGCCCGATACCATGAAGTATCCCTTATCCTTCATTGTCTCTGCTGTCTTAGCAAATGTATCCCAATCAGATACGCTCTTCTGAACCTCTGCAGGATCGTCTGTTCCTAAAACTTCCTTTGCAATGTCACGATTGTAGATAAGTACGCCAGGACAGCCCTGCCATGAGAGACCCTTTAAAACTCCCTTAGAATCAGTTACGATATCCTGTGTATACTTGTACTGGTCAGCAATCTCTGCATCTGTAATGCCAAGATCCTTAACAGGCATTGTGTAGTCTGTATCTACATACTTAAGTGCGTAGTCAGCTTCTACAAGGAAAATATCAATCTTATCATCAGCCGCTGCTGAACTCTGCTTAAGAAGTGCCTCATCAAGGTTATTCTGATAAGCATTGTTCTCATTAGGCGTTGTGTGCCACTTAACTGTTACATCACCAATCTTTCCTGTGGAATCATCTGTCTTCTCATATCCAGGATAATGATCTGTAACTCTGCTCTTGAACTCCTCATTCCATACATAAATATTAAGGACTGAACCTTCCTTACCATCAGTGTTTCCTGATGATGCGTTATTGCTCTTTGCACAACCTGCAAGAGCTGTCGTTGTCATCATACCCACTAACAACGCTGCTGCAAACCTTTTAAATTTCCTCATATTTTTCCTCCATTCTTTTGCCTGAAATTATCAGGCATGCCACCCCGGCAGATGCAATAGAAAGCCCTTCAAATTTTCTATTGAACAACAGTTGCATTAAGGTTACTTACTGACGCTCCCGTCAGAACCTTTCCCTCAATCACATAACTCTTCTTTAGTGTGGTTTTAGGTTTTTTAATAAGTTCGATTAAGCAGGAGGCAGCCTCTCTGCCCATCCTGTCACCGGCCTGTTGTAAAGTAGTAATCTGCGGCTCATATATAACTGAATATCTTATTCCGTCATATCCCGTCACAGATATGTCATCGGGTATATTAAGGCCTTGACTCTTGATAACGTTCGCACCGCTTATCGCAGTAATATCATCCGGATACATGATGCATGTAGGCCGTTCCTTAAGCTGAAGAAGCTTCTTCGTACACTTGACCGCCCCCGCGGTGTCGTGATATCTGCACTCCTGAACATATTCGCGTCCTACATTGATTCCCAACTGTTCCATGCACCTGTAAAAGCTTGTTACTCTGTCCCTTGTAACCGAGCTGTCCTGACCATGGAGAAATGCTATCCGCCTATGCCCCATTGAGTAAAGGTACTCTACAAGGTCCTTCACACCTTTCACATTATCAGACATTACCGAAATGGTATTGTTGAAGATGTGGTCGATAGTGACTATCGGTATTCCGCTGCCGACAAGTTCAACCACCTGTGGTTCATCGTAATTGATACAGGCAATTATCACCCCGTCAAACTGACGAATTCTGCAATACTCACTATATGTAATCTTCCTGCCGCCAATCTTGTTGGTGATAAATGTAATACAATATCCCATCTGCTCAGCCTGAGATCTTATTCCCTCAAGCACATTTGCAAAGTACTCATGCTTGAATCCGCTGTTGGCCGCATCGATAAACAGGATTCCTATGTTATATGTCCTGTTAGTTTTAAGTGCAACCGCAGCCATATTCGGTATGTATCCAAGTTCAGCGGCCTTGGCATTGATTACAGCCTTCGTTTCTTCGCTTATATCGCTGTAACCATTCAGTGCCTTGCTCACTGTCGCTACGGATACATTACATGCATTTGCAATGTCCTTCACAGATACCATATTGTTACCACCTTCCAAAATTGCTATGCCAACCTGTTCTGCAGGTTTGCATCGTTTCCGGTGCTTGCGTTACTTAATCGTTTTCGCATCTTCATAGTACAACACTATTGCCATAAATGCAATAGTTTTTTAAAATTTTTTAGTAATTTTGCACATCTTTTTCGATAATTCTATCAAAATAACACACGCATATTACTGTTTTGCATTGTTTTTGTTGGTATTTTTGTGCATTTTATCTAATACGTTTTAGTAAACTAACTTTAGGTTACGAAACCGCATAAAAATAACGCCGTACACATTATGTATATCCACATTAAATGTGTACGACGTTTGTCTCAAAAATATTACAATCTGTATTTTATTATACGTTAATCTCCGCTGTCATTCCAAGTTCATCCTTACTTGCCTCAAGAATCGGATTGATTACCTCGCTTAAGAACTCATCAACCTGTTCTTTTGCACGTCCTGTATACTTAGAAGGATCCATGGACTTCTTAAGGTCATCAAGCGAGAGATTAAATGCCGGATCCGCTGCAATGAGCTCAAGAAGGTTGTTGTCAAGTCCCTTCTCTTTCACGTTGCGTCCTGCCTCCATTGAGAGAGTTCGAATCTTCTCATGCAGTTCCTGACGGTCACCGCCCGCCTTGACGGCATCCATCATGATGTTCTCCGTCGCCATGAACGGAAGCTCCGCCATGATATGTTTCTCAATAACCTTCTCATATACTACAAGTCCGTCAACGACATTCATATAGAGATCCAAAATTCCGTCGACTGCAAGAAAAGCCTCTGGAACAGACATTCTCTTATTAGCAGAATCATCAAGCGTTCTCTCAAACCACTGTGTCGCAGATGTGATTGCAGGATTCATTGCGTCCGCCATAACAAAGTTGGCAAGTGAGGCAATTCTCTCGCTTCTCATAGGATTTCTCTTATATGCCATAGCCGATGAACCAATCTGATTCTTCTCAAATGGTTCCTCAATCTCCTTTAAATGTTGTAAAAGTCTTATATCATTGGAGAATTTATGTGCACTGGCAGCGATTCCGGCAAGTACATTAACAACTCTTGTGTCAACCTTGCGTGAATATGTCTGACCTGAAACAGGATATACATCCTCAAATCCCATCTTGTTGGCAATCATCTTGTCAAGCTTGCGGATTCTGTCATGGTCTCCATCAAAAAGTTCAAGAAAACTTGCCTGTGTTCCCGTTGTTCCCTTAGAGCCTAAAAGTCTCATTGAACCAATGAGATAGTCAAGGTCATCGAGGTCCAGCTTAAGCTCCATGAGCCAGAGCGTTGCTCTCTTTCCGACCGTGGTAGGCTGTGCCGGCTGGAAATGTGTGAATGCAAGTGTCGGAAGTGCCTTGTACTTGTCGGCAAACTTTGCAAGCTCTGCCATAACATTCACAAGTTTCTTTCTGACAAGTTTCAATGCCTCTGTCATAATTATGAGGTCAGTATTATCTCCAACATAGCAGCTTGTCGCTCCAAGATGAATTATTCCCTTTGCCTTAGGACACTGTACACCGTAAGCATAGACATGTGACATTACATCATGTCTTACAAGTTTCTCTCTCTCCTTGGCAACATCATAGTTGATGTCATCCTTGTGAGCCTTGAGTTCCTCTATTTGCTCGTCCGTAATGTCGAGTCCAAGTTCCTTCTCAGTCTCGGCAAGTGCAATCCAAAGTCTTCTCCAGGTTCTGAACTTCTTATCAGGTGAAAAAATGTACTGCATTTCCTCGCTTGCATAACGCTCTGCAAGCGGTGTCTGGTAACGGTCTGTGCTCATTATATTTTCTCCTATCTCTCTGTATTATTATTCGTGCTCGCCTCGTATGTCCTTATCAGGCGGTGCAATCGGATAGTTTCCGGTAAAGCATGCGTCGCAGAAATCTGTTCTTTCCTCAACCATATGCTTCAAATCATTGACATCAATATATCCGAGTGAATCGGCCCCTATGTATTCACATATCTGGTCAACCGTATGCGTGCTGGCAATAAGCTGGTCGCTTGACGGTATATCGGTTCCGAAATAACATGGATACAAAAACGGTGGTGACGATATTCTTACATGAACCTCTTTCGCTCCTGCGTCCTTCAGCATCTTAACGATTCTTGCACTTGTGGTTCCTCTCACTATCGAATCATCTATCATAACCACCCTCTTGCCCTTGACAGCCTCCGTGAGTACATTTAGCTTAATCTTCACGCTGCTCTCTCTCTGTGCCTGCTTAGGCTTGATAAATGTACGTCCGACATAGCTGTTCTTGATAAATGCCATTCCATAAGGAATTCCGGATTCAAGTGCATACCCCATGGCTGCCACATTTCCGGACTCAGGTACACCCACAACAAGGTCCGCCTCAACAGGATGCGATTTTGCAAGAAGCCTTCCCGCCATTATTCTTGACATATACACGCTGATTCCGTCGATGCGGCTGTCCGGTCTTGCAAAATAAATGTACTCAAAAATACACTTCTTGTGCATCGGCTGACACATCGAGGTATCCGACTCAATTCTTCCGTCCGCTGTGATTGTGACTATCTCACCAGGAAGAACGTCCCGCACAAACTCCGCACCTACAGCATCGAGAGCGCAGGTCTCCGACGACATCACGTAGGTATTGTCGCGCTTTCCTATGCAAAGCGGTTTAAATCCGAACGGATCACGCGCACCTATCATCTTACGCGGACTGAGAACAATAAGTGAGTACGCTCCCACAATCTTCTTCATCGCACTCGCAACAGCCTTCTCAACGCTCGGTGTATTGAGACGCTCTCTTGCGATATGATATGCGATAACCTCGGAATCTATCGTCGTCTGGAAGATGGCTCCCGTGTACGAGAGCTCCTCCCTCAGGTCTACTGCATTGATAAGATTTCCGTTGTGCGCCATCGCAAGTGTTCCCTTGACATAGTTAAGAACAAGCGGCTGTGCATTCTCTCTCGTCGAGCTGCCCGCCGTTGAATATCGTACATGCCCGACACCGATATTACCCTTAAGTTTTTCCAAATCCTCAGGCGTAAACACTTCGTTGACAAGTCCCATATCCTTATGGGAGAGCACCTTTCCCTTAGGTCCGTTGGTATCGCTGACCGCGATGCCGCAGCTCTCCTGTCCTCTATGCTGAAGTGCAAAAAGTCCATAGTATATGGTCGATGCTACATCCCCGCCATCTATATCATACACGCCAAAGACTCCACACTCCTCGTGAACCCCATCCTCATCGTAATAGCTGTCCGAAATATTATTCATTTTCTGTCCCATATTCGCTCCGCATTATCAGATTATGTAAAGACTACAGTGTGAACTCTTTTCCTGTGAGAAGAAGGTATGCTTCCTTATACTTATCAACAGTCTTGGTTACTACCTCCTCAGGGAGAAGATAATCACTGTCAGGGTTAGCCTTTAACCAGTCTCTTACATACTGCTTGTCAAAGGATGGCTGTCCCTTGCCTGCCTCGTAGCCCTCCAACGGCCAGAAACGTGAGCTGTCAGGTGTGAGCATCTCATCGCCGAGCACGACATTGCCGTTCTCATCAAGACCAAACTCAAACTTGGTATCTGCAATGATAATGCCCTTGCTGAGTGCATACTCTGCACACTTCTTGTAAAGTGCGATTGTACAGTCCTTAATCTTGGTTGCATACTCAAGCCCCTTGCCCGGGAACTTCTTCTCAAGAACCTCGATGCTTCTCTCAAAGGAGATGTTCTCGTCATGGTCACCTATCTCAGCCTTGGTGCTAGGTGTGTAAATCGGTTCAGGGAGCTTCTCGGATTCCTTGAGTCCCTCAGGAAGCTTGATACCACATACGGTACCGTTCTTCTTGTAGCTCTCCCAGCCGCTTCCTGTAATATATCCTCTCACAATGCACTCGATAGGAAGCATTGTGAGCTTCTTGCACATCATTGCTCTCTTATAAAAACGCTCATCATGGAAAAACTCAGGCATGTCGTTAGTATCAACCGAAATCATATGATTGGGTACAACATCTTTTGTGTAATCAAACCAGAACTTAGACATCTGTGTCAGAATGGCACCCTTAGCTGTAATCTTGTTCTTTAAAATGTGGTCAAACGCTGAAATTCTGTCTGTTGCCGCAATAACAAGGTTTTCGCCGATATCATATACCTCTCTGACTTTTCCTTCGTACAATAACTTGAATTCTTCCATCTTTATCCTCTTTTCCGCCTGTTTAGGCAATATGTGTGGACAGGAGCTTATTTAATTTTGCAGACCTTTACGTCCGCTTTCACGAACCTGTCTGATATACGTTTTTTAGTATATAGCATAGACTTTCAGAAATCAACTTAGTTTTTTCTTCAAATTTCAGAAGCTTTGTATTATAATATCATAAAAAGGTAACAAAGTTAATTTCGGAGGGTATATATGCTTGAAAAAAGAAAGAATCCAAGAATGGATGCCAAGATGGAACTCCATATTTCATCGCTTTTTAAACAGGACAACGATTCAATCGCAATCAATTCACCGATAACCATAACCGACATATCCAAAGGTGGCATTGGTTTCACATCCGATGATTTTCTTCCTATAGGATATTATTTCAACGCGACGCTTCAGCTCGGACATCAGGATGCGAAGCTCTTCTGTGTTGTCAAAATAGTAAGAAGCCAGCTCATGGAAGGCTCTGAAACCCATTACCTTTACGGCTGTGAATTCGTGGGAATGGCTCCGGTTCTCAACTTCATATTCGATGAGTATGCACAGGAGCTTGACGAGAAATAAATCACGCAAAAATCCTCCGCCCTTAACTTGGCGGAGGATTTATTTGTGTAAAGTCTATCGGTATGTAATTATATGTCCCTGTTGTTTTTCTCAGCCTCGGGCGTGAGGTTGCTCACAACGTACAGAAAGCTCATTCCCGCGTTCTCCGCTACCTTGCCGTCTGAGCCGTACTCGTTGCCGACCATGAGGCATTCGGCAGGCACTATTCCCGCGTTCGGGAATTTTTCAAACAGGTACTTGGCAAATGCCGCGTCGGGCTTTTTAAAGCCGGCATCCGACGATATGGCTATGCCGTCAAAATACCGCACAAGGTCAAGGCTTTCAAGCTCCGGCACGGTAAAAAGTGCCTGCGCATTCGACAAAAGCCATACCTTAACTCCCATCTCGTGAAGCTTATCAAGCATCTCATACACTCCGTCGTACACGCGGACGTAAGCTCTTGACTCCGCCCTGAAAATATATCCGAAAGCGTCCGAGAAATCCCTCGTTATTCTTCCGTTCTTCAATGTACACAGCTCATGGAACACGTCGGATATGTTAATCTCTATTTTATTATCAGGATATTTTTCCTGCAAAAATCTGCTGTACTTTCCGCACAGGCGGGCATATTCATTCTTCAGTTCCTTGTATTCATAATGAATGCCATGTCTTCTCAAGAACTTGGCAAGCTTCTTCCAAAAGTTCTTCTGTTCCTCATCCGTATGTATATCAACCAAAGTTCCGTATAAATCAAACACAGCGTGCTTTGCGCCGCTGTGTCCGATTTCATTTATCACGGAATCCTTGATGTCTTTTATATCACATCTTGTCATGTTATGACTCCTTTTATTAAAGTTTCCAGATATCCTTGTTGTACTCTGCAATTGTTCTGTCTGATGAGAAGAATCCCGCATTTGCAATGTTGTGAAGCATCTTCTTAGCCCAGCTCATTCTGTCCTCGTAATCGGCAAATGCCTGATCCTTAACCTTGATGTACTCCTCAAGGTCTAAGAGTGTCATGAACCAATCCTTATTGAGAAGCTCCTTGTAGAGACGATCGAGGTTCTCCTCGTTACCGATTGCGAGAAGCTCGTCGCTCACGATAAAGTCAACCGCATCCTTGATGACATCGCTCTTCTCGTAGTAATCCATGGAAACATAGTCTGCCTTTGCATAGTGCTCAATTACAACATCCGCTGTCTTTCCGAAAATGTACTCGTTCTCTTTTCCTGCGAACTGGCTTATCTCGACATTCGCACCGTCGAGTGTTCCGAGTGTAACCGCACCGTTTAACATGAACTTCATATTGCCCGTTCCCGATGCCTCCTTGGAAGCGAGGGAAATCTGCTCTGAAATATCACATGCAGGGATGAGCTTCTCTGCCTTGGTCACATTGTAGTTCTTTACCATAACAACCTTGAGATATGGGCTTACATCAGGATTGTTGTTGATGAGCTCCTGCATGCAGAGGATGAGATGAATTATATCCTTTGCGATAACATAAGCAGGTGCAGCTTTGGCTCCGAAGATTACGGTAATCGGTCTTGCAGGCTTCTTGCCGTCCTTAATTTCAAGGTACTTGTGAATCACATAGAGCACGTTCATCTGCTGTCTCTTGTACTCGTGAAGTCTCTTAATCTGAATATCGAAGATGGAGTTCTCGTCAAGCTCAATTCCCTGTGTCTCAGAGAGATAGTTGGAGAGCTCAATCTTGGCGTCCTTCTTAACCTCTAAGAGCTCATTAAGAACTTTCTCATCATCGATGAACTTCTCAAGCTTTTTAAGCTCTGTAGCATCCGTCTTGTAGCCGTCACCGATAAGGCTTGTGATAAAATCAGCGAGCGGTGCATTGCAGTGTAAAAGCCATCTTCTGAAGGTAATTCCGTTGGTCTTGTTGTTAAATTTCTCAGGATAAATCTTGTAGAAGTTGTTGAGCTCGGAATCCTTCAAAATCTCAGTGTGGAGATATGCGACACCGTTTACGCTGTAGCCGTAGTGGATGTCCATATGAGCCATGTGAACTCTGTTATCCTTATCAATAATGTATACGCTCTCATCATCGAACTTAGCGCGCACTCTCTTGTCTAACTCTTTGATAATCGGCATGAGCTGCGGAACTGCTTTCTCAAGGTATGCGATAGGCCACTTCTCAAGTGCCTCCGCGAGAATTGTGTGGTTCGTGTATGCGCAGGTCTTGGTAACCTCCTCGATTGCGTCGTCCATCGACATTCCCTCTGCCGTGAGGAGTCTGATAAGCTCAGGTATAACCATTGAAGGATGTGTATCGTTAATCTGGATTGCAACGTACTCGTGAAGGTCGGTGAGCTTGCAGCCTCTCTCCTTTGCCTCCTTTAAAATAAGCTGTGCGGCGTTGCTTACCATGAAATACTGCTGGTATACACGGAGAAGTCTGCCTGCCTCGTCGCTGTCATCAGGATATAAGAAGAGTGTGAGGTTCTTCTTAATCGCTTCCTTATCAAAATCAATGCCCTCTTTTACGATGCTCTCATCGATTGTCTCGATGTCAAAAAGGTGAAGCTTGTTGGTACGGTTGTTGTAGCCTGTCACAAGAATGTCGTACATTCTCGAGGTGACTTCCATATCGCCGAACTTAACCTTGTAGGAAACGTCCGTCTTATTGAGCCAGCTCTTCTTGTCAATCCAAGGATTCTTTGTCTCGTACTGTAAATTGTCCTTGAACTCCTGCTTAAAAAGTCCGAAGTGATAGTTAAGTCCAACGCCGTCTCCGTTAAGTCCGAGACTTGCGATGGAATCAAGGAAGCATGCCGCAAGTCGTCCGAGGCCGCCGTTTCCGAGTGATGGCTCCGGCTCAATCTCCTCTATCTCAGCAAGGCTTCTTCCTGCATCGCTTAACTCTGCCTTGACCTCATCGTATAAGCCGAGATTTATGAGATTGTTCGATAAAAGCTTACCGATAAGGAACTCTGCCGAGATGTAATAGAGCTTTCTCTTTCCCTCGTTGCTCTCCTTCTGTGCCGCAAGCTCGTTAACGCTTGTGAGGAGTGCGTCATAAATCTCTCTGTCCGTACACTCTGCGATTGACTTTCCATACTGCTTTAAAACTGCTTCCTTAACCATGAAATTCCATCCTTTCCGGGGTGAGCCCCAAAAGCAAATTATATTTTTACTATTACCCATTGTGATTGTGACATCACTCTTAATTATTTCTGACTGATGTTTTCCAGCTTATGATTGCATTATAGTCTCATTTTCATACATATTTCTTGCATTATAATGGCATAAAGTGGTACAATTCTATCATTCAATACAATATTCCGATATTTAACATGCCATTCCAATTATACATCGACTTACACTAAGCAATACAGGTAGCAAAATAGGTCTGATATAAAATCGCATAAAAGTATTATATGTGTACATGTTTATGATTTTGGGAGAATCTTAGTTGTTCTTAGAACATCTTAGATTCGTACACACTAATAAACATGTACACATATAATACGTTATTGATATTAGAATATTTGACATATTTTGCCCCCTCATAGAAAAGGAGGTCTCCACATGCACGGCGGCAACTACGAAAATTACCATGAAAATAAATCCCACACAAGCGCGGGCTTCCCGTACAACACCTATCTCTGCACGATTCCGCAGGATTTTGAGAGCGTCGCCCTGCACTGGCACGACGACGCGGAGATTATATATATTAAGAAGGGACACGGGATTGTGAGCGTCGACTTGGAGGACATACGAGTTGAGGCGGGCGACATCGTATTCATCCTCCCGGGCAGGCTACACTCGATAAGAAGCTACCCGAATGTGCGTATGGAATATGAAAATATCATTTTTGATATTGAGTTTTTATCTTCCAAGCTGCCTGAGCGGATGTACAGCGAATATTTTACGCCGATGCTCGATGGGGAACTCGAATTTCCTGTGCTGATTTCACCTGAGACGTGCAGAAAATATGCGGATGCCGCCCACTTTATCGACATGGCGGACGACTGCTGCCGAGACAGGGCGCAGGCTTACGAGATTGCGGTTAAAGGCTACCTTTTCTGCTTCTTCTCCGCACTCTTTTCCGACTGCAAGCCCGTTTCAGTCTCAAAGTCCAACGACAACGTGGAAAAATTAAAAAGCGTGCTGCGACACATCGAGAAGAGCTACGCCGACACCATAACAATAGACGAAATGGCATCCCTATGCTGTTTTTCGTCATCACATTTCATGCGATTCTTCAAACAGACGATGGGGATGCCATTTACAGCCTACCTCAATGATTACCGCTTAACTCTCGCCGCCAAGTCACTTCTTGAGACGCACAAGGCGGTGCTCGAAATCGCGTCGGAGTGCGGCTTTGAGAATCTGTCCTATTTTAACAGGATGTTCAAGAAAAAGTACGACATGACGCCGAGGGAATATCGGCAGAACCAGCCTTAGCCATTCGGGCTTTTTAATCCTCCCTCTCGATTATGTGAACATCATACCCCGAACTGAAGCTTTGTGCAATCCCCTGTGTCACATACACATCGCCATCCTCAGTCATCATGATGAGGTCGAAGGGCGCGATTTCCTCTCCGCCAAATGTTCCCCCATTTCCATAATTCTGCCACAATGCCATGCTGTCATCAAGTCCAAGCACATAGCACGCCGTCGACAGACCGTCCGCGAGCGTCCCGTCACCGCTCACGACCGTGACCGATATAAGCCCGCTCTCGGCAGGGTATCCCGTCATCGGATTGATGATATGATGATACCTTTTTCCGTCCTGCTCAAAGTATCTCTCATACCCGCCCGATGTCACTACCGCCTTATCATGGACGCGCACGGCACCGAGATAGTCGCGATTTTTGGACATTTTTTCCGTGCCATTTCCACCTACGCCATCCCCACCGTGTTGGGCGAAATTTTTCAGTGGATTCTCTATCGCAATGTTCCACTCGCTGCCGTCCGTTTTCATGTGATAGCAGTACACGTTTCCGCCGAGCGAAAAATATGCCGACTTCAAATCGTAGCCGTCAAATATCTGCACAAGTCGGTCGGAGGCGTATCCCTTTGCCAGTCCGCCAAAATCTATCCCCTGACCGCTTGAAAGCTCAAGCTGATATTTTCTATTTTCGTTTTCTTCTGAGTCTGTATTATATGATACCTCGTTATATGTAACCAAATCACTGCCGCACAGCGCAAGCACTTTGGCAAGCTCGTCCTCGCACGGCACCGCATACTCGCCCGTGGTAAAGCCCCACAGCTCCATGACGGGCAGAATTGTCATGTCGTAAGCCCCGTCAGTCAGCCTGTTAAGCATAAGTGCGTAATCCGTGAGTGCCGCCACATCGTCGCTCAGCAGACCTCCGCCGTTCTGATTTATACGGCTCACCTCACTGCTCTCATTTCCGATTGAAAGGAGCTCATCAAGCCTCACTATCTCCGCCTGCGCCGCCTCGACCGCCGCATCCGCATCCCTTCCGTAGCAGGTTATCTGCATCACGGTGTCCATGGCGTAAAAATTTACGGATGCCTGTCGATTGCTTGAACAGCCTTGGCATAGCAGCATTATAGGCATCAGCAAGAACAGAAGTGTCATTCGCAGGATTGATTCGGTTATGCTTATTCTTGGCATAAATTCGCATTGCCACTTCTTTTCACAATTAATCATGTTTCCTTGATTTTTCAAATTCAATTCTTATCTTCCCCGCATCATTATCGTAATCTGTTCTTTTTTGAGCTCCGCGATAAGCTCGCTTACACTCCATTTCATATTGTGAACCGTGACGATGGCTTTTAAATGTGTCGGCTCAATCCTGCGCTTTTTGTATTCCGCAAGAAATACATCCATCGCAGAGCTTGAAACATCCGAAAAAATAATACAGTCGGGCAGCTTCACATTTTCACCGCTGGTGCTGTCAACTGTCTTTCCACCCTTAACCCCTTTTATCCCCGCCAGCTCTCCGACGGTGCTGCCCGCGTCTGCCTCATCGAACTGCTTAATCTGATGATTGAGGCTGTGGCACAGGCTTATTATCTGCTGTCTTTTTGTCTTGTCATTTATATGAAGTAATATCATATTCTGCATCCCTTCACCGCTAGCGCCGGATTTAACTTCAAAAGGGTACTTGAAATACCAAGTACCCTAGTGTATAATCATTATAGAAGTGAATCGGAAACGAGTTCCGATTTACCCTCTGTAATATTACATCATTAAAGAAGTAGCATCACTTTGGTCGGGGGATGCTACTTCTTTTTGTTATACCGATTGTCTATGTAAGACAGAGTCGAAATAACAACCAATATCAAAGTCAAAACTTCCATTGTATTCATTGGCTTCACCCCCTTCTTAAAGTACTAAGAGGGCATCGCACAAAATGAACCCGCATCCGTTTCCCATAATGTATTATACTATTTTATTTTATCATATTTAACCATTGTTTTCAAGAACAATCGTTCGTATTAGTCCTACCCGAGCACTAATGCCGCCGCGCCGTATATTCCGCCGTCGTTTCCGAGCTCAGCCATTATGAACTTCACGTTGCCGCACGGACCGAACACAACCTTCTTGAACTTCTCCTCTATGAAATCAAGAAGGAACGCTCCCGCCTTGCTCACGCCGCCGCCGATTACGACAGCCTCCATGTTGACAGTACATGCCACATTTGCGATGGCTCTCGCAAGCGCGTCACCCATGATGTCCATAACGGAAAGTGCAAGCGCATCGCCCGTCTTTGCAAGGTCAATGACATCCTTCGCGGTGATATCGACCATATCGCGCAGAGGTGTAGGAATGTCCGTATTCTTCATAGCCTTCTTTGCCTCGCGGACAATTCCCGTAGCGCTCGCCACAAGCTCAAGACAGTCATTCTTGCCGCAGTTGCAGACCTCAGTATTTCCCGGTGCCACCGGCATGTGACCAATCTCACCGGCGCCGCCGGTCGCACCTGCAACAATCTTTCCGTCAAGGATAACACCACCGCCTACGCCTGTGCCAAGTGTGACCATAAGCATATCGGAATATCCTCTTCCGCCACCCTTGAAATATTCGCCAAGTGCAGCGACGTTAGCGTCATTTCCCGCCTTACACGGAATACCGTGGAAGCTGTCGGCAAAAGCTCTCTCGATATTAAACACACCCCAGCCGAGATTTACGCAGCCGTTCACGGTGCCATCCTTCATGACAGGACCCGGAACTCCTACGCCTACACCCTTCACATCGGTGGTCTCGTAGCCCGCATCCGCAAGATGCTTGTCCAAGGATGTGCAGATGTCAAACACGATATTAGCCCCTGCATTCTCCTTTCTTGTAGGAATCTCCCACTTCTCCAGCAACTCCCCTGCCTCGTTAAACATTCCAAGCTTAACTGTTGTACCTCCGATGTCAACTCC
>UQZF01000011.1 GCA_900545455.1 uncultured Eubacteriales bacterium | reverse complement strand
GTACAGCCCGACGGCTCCGAGTACCGCTCCGGTGCACACGAGAAGCACCATGATTCTCCCCGGCATTAGCTTTGTCTTTTCCATAAGAATCTGAACAACAACGCAGATTAATCCGCCAACAATGAATGCCTTAACAAATTCCATAATCGTCTCCATTCCATGATTTCTAATTTCCGATACGCTCAAGTACAACGCCGTGTGCTATTCCCGGTATGCTCATTCCTTCATTGTAGCTGACAGTTGACATAAGTGCCCCTGTCGGCACGAAAAGCACTCTCTTGTATTTTCCCTCCTCCATTCTCCTCAATATATATGAACACAGTGTCGCAGCCGCACACCCGCATCCGCTTCCGCCTGCATGCGTGTCCTGTGTATTCTGGTCAAAAATAATCATACCGCAGTCAGAATGTATCTCCGATATATCAATTCCCTTCTCTTTAAGCAGGTCTATCAATATTCTCTGTCCGACATAACCCAAATCACCTGTAAATATCTTGTCGTAATGTCCCGGCTCAACTCCGAAATCCCGCAGATTCGAGTAGATCAGGTCAGCACATGCCGGAGCCATGCTTGCTCCCATATTAAAAGAATCCTTTACACCATAATCCACAATTTTGCCCGTCGTCACGCCCTTTATGCACACTTTCCCCGAATATCCCGCATTGTTACCCACAGCTTTCTCAATAATCACACCGCCGCTTCCCGTCACCGTCCATGTAGCTGACAGCGGGCGCTGATTTCCGTACTCGAGAGGAAAACGGAACTGTTTTTCCGCACTGGCAAAATGACTCGAAGTCACAGCAATAACCCTGTCCGCACAGCCTCCTGCCACGAGCATAGAACCAAGTGACATTCCCTCTCCCATCGTCGAACATGCACCGAACAATCCGAAATACGGTATATTGTACTTTGCAAGCCCAAACGATGAGGCAATAAGCTGTCCGAGCAGATCCCCGGACAAAATATATCTTACATCCTTCTCGCTCACCTTTGCCTTGTTAAGAAGATGTCCTACAACCTTCTCCTGGAGAGTGCTCTCCGCCTCCTCCCATGTATTCTGTCCTGCCATCGGATCCGTGACAACCTCGTCAAAAAGCTTTCCAAGCGGCCCGTTTCCTTCCTTTTCTCCCGCAACACTCGCTCTCGCCGCTATCACGGGTGGTTCATCATATAAGACACTCTGCCTGCCAATCATTTTTACACTCATACAGCAAAAAAGCCATCCTGTGGCACCCTTTCTAAATTCTTTCTGTTAGATAGAATGCCCCAAGACGGCTTCCATTATTCTCATATATAAGGTATGCGTTTATCAGCTTCAATTCCGATATTCCGGTTATAGCTTATCACTCATTATATTCTTATATCCTTCACCGTATATCTCATTGGCGCTGGAAATAATCATGAACGCATCCCTGTCCTCGCTCTTTACGATTTCCTCTATTGCCGGTCCCTGCTGCTTTCTCGCAACGCACAGAATAACCTGTTTTTCCTTTCCGGTATATGCACCTTTGCCCTGCAGGAACGTCGCCGTAATATCAATCTCCTTCAATATTCTCTCGGAAATCGCCTGGGGCTTATCACTTATAATATAGAAAAGCTTTGCCTCATCGCCTCCGTAGAGTACCATATCAAGCACTTTTCCCTGAACAAACACTGAAATAAGCGCATACATTATGATATTGATATCTTTGAACACGAAGCCAGAAAATGCCACTATCACAATATCGGTCAGCAGAAAAATCACACCTGTCTTGATATGCTTATACTTGTCATGCAGAACCTTGACAATGATATCCGTGCCTCCTGTCGTTGCCCTGCTCTTAAATACAACAGCCACTCCCACACCAACAAGCACACTTCCAGCCATGGTTGCTATAAGCGGATCCGATGTGAGTGCCCCGACCCCGGCAAGTATGTTCGTAAAATATGAATTGATAAGTATTGAAAAGAAGGTCGTCGCAATAAACCGGATACCGTATTTCCACAGCCCCAGCAGCATAATCGGAACATTGATTATGAAATAGAGCGTACCTGTCTCAAGACCTGTTATTCTGTTAAATATGATTGCAAGTCCCGAAGCTCCGCCCGGTGCAAGATTGTTGGGATCAAGAAACAAACTTATACCGCACGCATATATAAATGAGCCGAGCGCAACACCGATAAGATTAATCAGCATGTCTCCGAGCTTATTTTTTCTGATAGATTTTTCTATATTCTTAATATAAGTTCCCATAAGGAAATCTCCTATAAAAAGTATTGAAAAAGCATATATTTCTATTTATGCACTCAGGCAGCAAGCAGATATGCAAGATATCCTGCATAGCACACAAGCATTATGATTCCCGCCGGACGCTTTAATTTCATATCCTTGTTGCACACACATACAAGTAAAAGCACTGCTGCGGCTATTGCAATCACCGAATCAATGATGAACTTGCTTGCGAACACCACAGGTGTTATAAGTGCAGTCGTTCCTGCAACAAAAAGAATATTGAATATGTTGCTTCCGACTATGTTGCCTATTGCGAGATCAGCCTTGCCCCTCTTTGCCGCAGTAACCGATGTCACAAGCTCCGGAAGAGAGGTTCCGAATGCTACGATTGTGAGTCCTATAACTCTGTCGCTCATTCCGAATGCCTTGGCAATCGCCGTAGCTCCGTCAACGGCAAGATCGCTCCCGAATACGATTGCTGCAATACCTCCGACAATAGCGATAAGCTGAACCGGAAGACTCCACTTCTTCTCATGTTCATCGTCGCTCTCCTCATCCTTGTTGTGCTTTGCAATCCAGAAAAGATAGACAAGATAACCTATAAATACTACCCACAAAATAATACCTTCGTAGCGCACTATCTCGCCACCCGTATATCCGAGCACGAGGAACAGCACTGTAATCGCAATCATTCCGGGTATCTCAAAATTTCTTGTCGACTTCTGTACGGCGATAGGCGCAATTATTGCGGTTACGCCAAGAATTACAAGAATATTCATTATGTTGCTTCCGACAACATTTCCCACAGTTATGCCCGCACTTCCTTTAAGTGCCGATGTAATACTCACGGCTGCCTCAGGCATCGACGTACCCATAGCTGCAATCGTAAGTCCGATTACAAGCTGCGGAATGCCGAATCTTGATGCAATTCCTACTGCTCCGTCAACAAAAAAATCCGCTCCCTTTACAAGAAGCACAAAGCCTGCCACGAGGACAAGCACTGCTAAAAATAAATTCATTTTACCTGACTCTCCTTTTGTAGTTTTAATTTTTAGTCATCTTTCCACATACACAAAAAGCGGGGCTTATGCCGCTGCTGCCGCAAAAGTCCCACCGCTCAAGTTCCTATCCGAACACAAACTGACACGCATTATGTGCATATCGCTTGACAGTGTACATAGTCTCCTTCGCCGAACAGTATTTATCTGCCATGCACACAATCCATGCCTCCCTGCACTTAGGCGGAATAGGCGTAAGCGGAAACATGTGCCTTAATATAACATTCTCCTCAATATTGTTCAGCTTAAAATCCCTGCTCGCATTGCGCAGTGCAAAGTACGGATGTCTGAAGCCGTGAAGCTTATGCCCTCCGCCTTTCTCATGCCAGTCATACAAGAAGTAATCATGAAGCAATGCTCCCCTTACAAGTGCCTTCTTATCGACCTTGATATGAAGCTTCTTTGCAATCATCAGGCTCACATACGCCACCGATATACAATGCTTCATCACTGAAGTGTTACCATGCTGCACGAATCCGCTGGTCTCCTTAAAATGTGACTTCTTATCCATCCTCACCTCGGACAGAATACTCTTTATTGACCTAAAATTATTCAATGTCCACTCCTATCGGTCAGACTGCGACCATATTATTTTTACAACCCACAATAGCTATAGTTGCACATTGCATTTAAAATGTCAATAAATTAGGATAAAAAAATCAAAAAACACCCGCAAGAATCAATATCCAGTATATAATTCCAATAACCCAGCTCATAAGAATACCATAGAGGATGACAGGACCTGCTATCGTAAATATTTTACATCCTATTCCGAATACCTGTCCCTCTTTCTTGAACTCAATCGCAGGTGCCGCAACCGAGTTGGCAAATCCGGTTATCGGTACAAGAGATCCCGCACCTCCCCACTTGGTTATTGAAGGATAGATATTAAGTGCCGTGAGTATCACGCTTATGAGCACAAGCGTGAGCGTCGTCCATGAAGCAGCCGTCTCCTTGTCGTTCCACATCATATACAGACTCATGAGTGCCTGTCCGAGCGTACATATAACACCTCCCGTCACGAACGCTTTCGCACAGTTTTTAAGACAGCTGTGTTTCGGCGTAACCTGTTCAACATAGTCATTGTATCTTTCGTTTCTCTCCTGTATTCTCTCCTGTGTACGTGTCTGTTTATCTTTCATACACACCTCCGTTCCGGTCTTTTAACTTAAACTGACATCTCCAAAATATAAAAAAGAAGATTGCCCACACATTTCCCTATTGCAAAAGCAATGACAATCACCGACAAGCCTTTTGTTATCTTAGCACGTCTGAAGAAAACCGGAATTGTCTGTATTGTCTCGGCGAGAGCAATGATAAGGCTCCCCACGAATATACCGTAACATATTCCCGAAACAGCAGTAAAAAAGCCGCCAAAACCGCCAAGATTGAGCCTTAACCCAAGTGCCCACCACGCATTGCACAGTATGGCTCCCGTTGCCAGTGTCGTCTCATAAAGCTTGATATGCTTTGCAGTGTGTGTTCTCTGCGCATAAGTCGTGACAACTCCGATTGCCGTGATAAATGCAAAAAATCCCGCGGCTACCATCGTTCCGGCACAAAGCCCTGCCACCGAGAGAAGAACTGCTCTAATCCACATCAATCTCCTTCTCCTCCCTGTCGCTCTGCTTAATCATTGCCGTGTCGATGTCGTCCTCATAAAGCCTCATGGCAACCTCAAGCGGCGTCGGGTCTTTACCGAACTTCCAGTTGCCGAAATGCCCGTAGAACACGATGATTCCGATTGCAAGCCCGATTGAGTAGCTTATCTCAAGAATCATAGGGCTGTCCGTCTGCTGCCCGTAAGCGAGCTCATATATTCGTAAGAACATATCAGCCATCCCGACATCGTTGTTGTACGCCATAACCGCAAAGCCGCCTCCGAGCAGCGTTATGAGGCATATAAAAAATACCTTTAAAAATTCAACCGCCTTTGACTTGCCCTTGCTGTCCCTGTGCTCAATCACAACATCCTGCTCGCCCTCGCTCTCAACCGTCACCGAAGGGTACTCCTTCAGGATACACTCAATCACTTTGAGTATACTTACGACGTAACGCCTGTCGCTCCCCTCCTCGGCATGAAGCACCTTGACTGCCTTTACCCGGGCAGTCACATGCTTATCCGGACAGTACACGCTCGCAATATCGCTGATGTGCACATCCTGACTGTCAACACATACGCTCTTGTTAAGCTTTATATACACTGTCTGTTCCAAACTTACCACCTGCTCTGATTTTATGTTTTCAAAGACAGTATGCGTAATTTTTTAAAATATATTCTTTCTCAGTTTCTGTAAAATTTTCTTTTCAAGCCTGCTTACCTGAACCTGGCTTATACCAAGCTCTGCGGCGACAGCCGACTGGGTCATCTCCTTAAAATATCTGAGCGAGATAAGCTTTCTCTCGGTCTCATCAAGCTCCTCGAGAAGTTGCCTTAACATTATGATGTCAAGCATCTTCTCCTGCTGCGGCAGGCTCCCCTGCGAGGTGGCGGCGTTGTCAGCCATCGTTATCTTATCAACAAGATAAATCTCACTCCCGTCCCCCTGGTACACTGTGCGGTATATCGACTCCACATCCGTGTTAGCATCAAGTGCCATCACCACATCCTCGACGGAGAGCTCCGTCGCCGCCGCGAGTTCCTCGACCGTCGCCTCCCTGCCATTCTTGGAGATAAGCTCGTCCGATGCCTTTTTTATCCTGTAGCCGTTCTCCTTAATCGAACGGCTTACCTTAAGCATTCCGTCATCCCTCAAAAATCGCTTAATCTCCCCTGCTATCATTGGCACCGCATAAGTCGAGAACCGCACATCGAAGCTGTCATCAAACTTGTCGATTGCCTTTATAAGCCCAATTGTTCCTATCTGGTTTATGTCCTCAAGTTCACAGCCTCTCCCTATGAATCTCCTCGAAACGCTGTAGACGAGCCCCATATTTTCCATAACAAGTCTGTCTCTTGCCTCCTTGTCCCCCTCGTGCGCCCTCAAGATAAGTTCTTTGGTATGATCCATAATACCACACCCTTATCTTTTTATTTATTCTTGCCTACTTCCTTCTTCATAATAACCTTTGTACCTTTTCCCGGCTCTGACTCCACATGAAGGTAATCCATGAAAATCTCCATGAAAGTAAAGCCCATTCCGGAGCGTTCCTCAAGCGCCCCTGTCGTATAGAGCGGCTCCATTGCTTTGTCGACATCCTCAATTCCACAGCCGTCATCACTTATACATATAGTTATGATATTCTCATCTATATCCGCTTCCATATGTATTATCCCGCCCTGTTTCCGGTAACCGTGTATAATTGAGTTGGTCACCGCCTCGGAAACCGCTGTCTTAATGTCATTGATTTCCTCAAGCGTCGGATCAAGCCTTGCACAAAATGCCGCTATGCACACTCTTGCAAACGACTCGTTCTCCGACACCGCATCCATCTCCATATAGATTCTGTTGCCTTTTTCGCTCATCTTTTTCCTCCTCTTACTTCACATAATGCAGCCTCGACGCTGTCCTTTTGCACGGTTATTGTATACAGCCCTGCAATTTTAAATATCCTCTCAAGGCCTCTTCCCATGTTGACAACATAAATGCTCCCCCTATATGGTGCAATCTTTTTATAACGCCCCATTATAAAGCCTATGCCGGAACTATCCATGAATCCGCGGTTTTCAAAATCCATAATTATGTACTTTATCCTTTTGCCATCGATTATATTGTCTATCGTGCCCCTTATCTGCTCCGTGAGATGATGGTCAAGTTCCGCATCAAGGTGAATTATCAGACAGTCATCGTCCACTGTATATGGCTTTTCCATATTGCTATACCCCCTTTTTGTGTTTTTATGCATTATTCAGGCAAAAAAAGAACACGCACAAAAAATTAATTTCATGCGTGTTTCTCAAAAATTATCTTAATGTATTTTACTGCTGCGTGTCCGCTGCCGTCGTCTCGTCGGTTGCCGCCTGTGTATCCTCCTGAGCCGCAGGCTCCGTCGGCGGATTGATAACCGCGTTAAGTGCATTAAGCCTTGCCGTCACATCAGCCACATAGCCCGACTGAGGAAACCTTGTTAAAAATTCCTCATAGTAGGCTGCCGCCGTCTGTTCATCGTCGTTCTCCTCATGGCACAGTCCGAGGTAGTAAGCCGCCTCGTCATTGGTCTCATCATATATAAGAGCTGCCTCAAAATAGTTGGCGGCTGAAATATAATCCTTCTCAAGATAGGCCTTTGTTCCCTGTGAATAGAATCGGTCTGCTCCTCCGCTGCATGTCTCCAACATTGTATTGTACACATTCTTGGCAGTCTGCGTCGGAAGCAATGCCACGTCTATCTTCTGCAGAAGCACCAATGCCTGTGCAAAATCATAGTCCACATAGGCATCCGCAGCATCAATGAGAAGCGAGTACATGTTGGACTCACCGTTCTCACCCGTGTAGCCTGAAAGTTCCCTTGACAGATTATCTCTCTCAGTGGTGAGTGATTCTATCTGTGATTTTAAATTCGCCATATCGACAGAATTAGCTGCAAGCTGTTCACTGTAATCAATCACAATCTGCTTGTTCTCATAGTTGACGCTTGAAATCTTAGCCGGAACAATCAGATACCACACAAGCGCAGCTCCTATTACAACTCCGAGCAATATACTCAAAACCGTAAATATACCGTTGCTCGGCTCCTTGTACGAATTAGGCGGGATTATTACATCATGTCCGGTGACATTGCCGTTAATCTCAGTCACCTTTTTCTTCTTTTTAAAGATTCCCTCAGTGTCGGTATCCTCCTCGACCGAAGTCCCGTCTATCTCGGATATATAGCGAAGCGCAAGTGTGTTGTTCCTGTCTGTCTTTAAAACTCTCTGGAAACACTTCTTTGCTCTCTCCGTCTGTCCGTCCTTCCACAACAAAAGTCCCAGCAGGAGCCCTGCCTTCACAAGCTTCGGGTTCATGGTCACAACCTTCTTGAGCTGTATCGCAGCCATATCGGTCGCACCTTCCTTGGCATACTTAAGTGATATGTTAAAACGCCTGATAGCCTGATTCATAACTTCAAGCTTGTTCGGGTTGTCCTGAACCTTCTTTATATAGACCTCCGCGACATTGCGCTCGGGTTTCAAGTTCTTGCTCACAACCCACTCCGAGAGAGCCATGACAACCTCGCCCATCTCAAAATACACAAGCCCTAAGAGGTTTCTTGCCTTGATATTCTTTTTATTAATGCTGAGACTTGTCCGAAGACTCTCGACAGCTCCCGAAAGATCCCGCACCCTTGCCTTCTCAAGTCCCTGATTATAGTATGTGTTAGAAGCTTTGACAACAACCTTATAGACGGATACATCGGCACCGCATTTAAGGCAATAATCACTGTTGTCAAGCTGACTGTTGCATCTGTAACACTTCATTCTTATTCCTCTCCGTGTCCTGTCCGAATCTGTTACTTGTTGTCAATGGTCTTACTGATAATCTTGTCAATAATATCCGTGACATCGACAATATTGTTGCCGTATATGGCATCCTCTGCCTCGTCAACTTCCTGACTCGGCTGAAACTTCTTTATCTCTTCATCAAAATCAATCATTATATTCCTCTTTTCCGGTTAACTTATATAATTACCGATTATCCTCTTGATTTCTCCTACAAGGTAGAGCGAACCCGCAATAAATACCCTGTCACTGCCCTTTCTGATTGAAAGCACACGACCAAGCGCATCGCCTGCTGTCTCCTCAAGATATACGGGCTTATCGGTGTATTTACGAAATGTGTCCAAAAATACTCTTCCCGGCATGGCTCTGTGCGTATACTCCACCGTACACACCACATATTCATCGAACGCACCGGACTCGCATATCTCCTTAATCATGGTGTCGTAGTCCTTGTCCGCCACAGCCGAGAACATCAACAACTGTCTTGTATCTCTCATTGCCGCTGCCGTCTCCAAGAACGCCCTTATGCCGTCCTCATTGTGCGCACCATCCACATACACATCCGGTCTTAACTCCTCCATACGGCCTTCCCAGAATGCCGTCTTTATCCCATCATGTATTATATCCCGCGTAAGCCCGCACTCTGCGTCCGTCTCCATAAGCCATGCAAGTGCAGTTGCCGCAAGTGCCGAATTCCACACCTGATACAGTGCCGCACTCTGCACAGAAAACATCCCTTTATTATAATATCTGTTATTCAGTGAAAAATCAATAAATTTACCTCTTTTTTCAACACACGACACCTTGGTGTCATCAATAATCTCATAAGGAGCCTTGCGCTCAAACGCAGTCTTTTCCAACACTCCTCTGACTCTCTCATCACCGCCGTAAAATACAAGCGGAACGCCCGGCTTTATGATTCCTGCCTTCTCACCGGCAATCTCCTCAATCGTATTTCCGAGGACATGCATGTGATCCATGCTGACGCTCGTTATGACAGTCATAAGCGGTTTCTTTATGACATTGGTTGAATCGAGTCTTCCGCCCATTCCCGTCTCAAGCACTATGTACTCGGCTTTCTGTTCCTTAAAAATGAACATAGCCATTCCGAACAGAAACTCAAAATAAGCCGGATGCTTACCACCCGACTGCTCCATCTTGTGTGCCGCCTGAAGTACCGCCTCATACGCCCTGTTAAAAATTTCATCCGAAACAGGTGTATTATCCATCTGTATTCTCTCATTAATCTTAACAAGATGCGGTGAAATAAAAAGTCCCGTTCTGTGTCCCGCTCTCACAAGCGTGTTGGAGATAAAAGAACACACAGAACCTTTTCCGTTCGTTCCGGCAACATGTATAATCTTCATCCGTGCTGTATCTATACCAAGCACATTCAACAAAGTCTCTGTATTTTTAAGCTCCGTCTTACCTGCAAACTTAGGTATGGAGTTGATATATTCTTCCGCTTCCGTCATTTCGAATATCCTTCATTTTCTCGATTTTATACTTCCCTAATCTTATCTCTTTTGCATTGGAAGTGCAAGAATATTTTATCGCAAAAAACGACATTATCAACAGAAGCATCCGCCACACATCATATTGAGACAGCACATTTTTGTGAGGCAACTGCTGCACTCGTTCGCCTGATATACCTGTCCGCCATAGGTACGTCCCATGTCGGCATACCACTCCGTTCCGTTCTCCATAGCTGATGCAAACTGCGCATACTCCGTGTTACCGGGTTCAAGCTGATGCGCCATCTTCGCATCCTCCTTGGCATTTACCATGTTACCAAGTCCTCTGTTAGCCATCGCATGTAGATAATACCATCTCGCATTGTGGTCATCTATATCGTTCAGGACGTTCATAGCTTCCTTATAATAGCCATGGCTTAAATAATCCATAGCCGCATTGAGCCGCTGTGTCTGAGCATCCTGCGGACCTCTCGCATTCTGATACCCGGAAAAGCCTCCAAATCCCCCGAAGCCGCCAAAACCGCCAAAAGGATTCTGTCCATAAGCTCCCTGTCCGTAAGCCCTGTCATCATAATCATAAGCCGATGTATGATTCTCCTTAGCCTTCACAATCTGATCGTAGGCTGCCTGAACCTCCTTGAACTTCTCCTCGGCCGCCGCCTTGTTCGGATTGTTGATGTTAGCATCAGGATGATACTTTCTGCTGAGCTTTCTGTATGCTTTTTTTATTTCTTCGTCAGAGGCATTGGGCGCAACTCCCAACACGCTATATGGATCTCTCATTTTTTTCCTTTCCGTTGCTTCGCTTTGGGATTCTTTTTCTCATTGTAGCGTCCCCAGATTCCCGAATACAAAATATTGCGCAGAATGTCGACATTCTCAAGAATAGGAAGCTTTTCAAAGCCTGCTGCGGCTCCCGCCCCCATCATCATAAGCATATCATAAGCTTTCGCATCTATCTGTTCGCGGCTCATGCCTGCGCGCACAAGCTGTCTTAACGGATTATAATTACCGTCCTTCTCGTCTTTTTCAAGGTCATCGTATGCGTCCATAAGGTATATGAACTTCCCAAGGCTGAATCCGAGCTGCCTTAAATATTCAGACCACTCATCCTCGCAATAGCACAAAAGCTCCGCCATCATCCTTCCGGTACAGCCCGCAACCTTGTCGAAATCTTTCTCGTTTGCTTCCTCGCATGCCTTGTTCTCAACAATGTAGTTCTTGATTGCCTTAGCCTGCCTCGGATTTTCCATGACAGCCCTGCGGCATCTGCGCTTTAAAAGCCCCGCCATAACAAGAGCCTTAAAGTCCCTCTCATCGTCCCAGTCATCAAGAAGCTTGTAGTAGGTCAAAAGCATATTCATGTCCGCGCCGTAATCGGAGAAACGGTTGTAGTACGCTTCATGCCTTGCCGCAGGGTGCACCACACAGCGCTCCTTGCAGTGAACGCTCTTCTCCTCGTAGAGACTTGTCAGAAGCAGCGTGACAAACGTCATGTCGTAGGTCAGCGTGCACTGACCTAAAAGCCCGTACCGCTTCTTTAGCGCATGGCACAGACCGCAGTAGAACGCGTGGTACTTATCGTAGTCCTTCACTTTTAGTTCTGCCTTGTTAATCGTCACATAACCAAACATCAGCTCACCTTTATAAATTGACTTTTACACTTAGGACAGGTAATGCATATCTTTCCCTTGCCCTTTGGAACCCTTATATTCTGTCCGCACTTTTTACATCTGTAGATGTGGTGTGTCTTTCTCTCCTTGAATCTGAGCTTCCATGTGTTAAAAAAGCTCCTTATATGCTTGGTGCATCCCACATACATGAGATTTTCCTTATATCTCTTCGTCGTGTTCTTCGAGAGCATACGGAAATACGAGTAAACCAACAGCGCAAGAGCAATAAGATACATAAAATTTCCCAGAAAAATTGACAACAGCAGGCAAGCTATGGAGCAGCCGAACAAAAAACGGTTAAATTTGTCTACACCATACCTTCCCTGCATGAAACGATACATCTTTGAACGAAAGTTGTTCATGAAATTTCCCATAAAGTGTGTCTCCTTGCAGTCATACATAATACAATATACCGTTTTAAATAACGGACGTTGTACAGTTAACAGGATAACACATTATGGTGAAAATGTCTGTTAAATAAGTATAAACTTCTGATTAAAGTCAAATTAAAATGTCCTCGACCGCCTCATAGAAGCGTTCCATCTCCTCATCGGTTCCGATTGTGATTCTGAGATACTCGTTCACTCTTGGTGCGTTAAAATAACGTACATAGATGTTGCGCTTTTTGAGTTCTTCAAAGAGCAACTTTGCGCTTATCTTCGACGGCTTGGCGAATATAAAGTTCGTCTTGGAATCCGGAAATGTAAAACCGAGCTCTTTGAGACGTACCTTGGCCTGCTCCCTCGTATTTACAATCTTTGCCACGGTATCCTCAAAGTACTGCTTATCCTCAAGCACCGCCGCACCGAGCTCTATCGCAGCCATGTTCATAGTATATGAATTGTATGAATACTTTACATCGTTGAGTGCAGCTATAAGCTCCGGATTTCCTATTGCATAGCCGATTCTCAAGCCCGCCATTGAACGCGACTTAGAGTAAGTTCTGACAACAAGAAGGTTATCATAATCATCTATAAGTTCAAGCGCACTTTCCCCTCCAAAGTCAATATATGCCTCATCGACGATAACTATAACATCCGGATTGGCATCCAGAATTTTCTTCACGCTGTCAAGCGGCATATACACGCCTGTCGGTGCGTTGGGATTAGGGAAGATTATGCCTCCGTTCTCCCTGCAATAGTCCTCCGGCACAATATTGAAATTCTCATCAAGCATAGGGCGCTCATACGGTATATGATATAAATCCGCCCACACCTCATAGAAGGAATAGCTAACATCAGGAAAAAGAACCGGCTTATCCGAGTTAAAAAATGTGAGAAATGACATCGCGATGACATCGTCCGAACCCACCCCGACGAACACCTGATTTTCATTCACTCCATATTCCTTTGCAAGTCCCGCTACCAGCTTGGATGCGGCAGGATCAGGATATAATCGGTATTTCTCCATATCCATCTTCTGTGAAGCAAGCAAAGCCTTCGGTGATGGCGGATATGGGTTCTCATTTGTGTTAAGCTTGATAAGCTTTCCCTCTACTTTCGGCTGCTCACCCGGTACATACGGCACAACCTTGCGGATATTATCTTTCCATTTTTTATTGTTCTGCATAATCTTCACCTCCTGTTTATAGTCTTTACTTTATACCAAGTTCACGAGCCACCTGTTCAAACTTAGGAAGCGCCCTCATTATCGTATCATAAGATACACAATATGCGATTCTCACATAACCTGCACAGGCAAATGAACTTCCCGGAACGATGAGAATATTATGTTTCTTTGCCGTCTCAACAAGTTTCGCCTCATCCTTATTCGGAGCTTTCACCCACAGATAGAACGCACCCTGAGGCTTGATGCACTCAAAGCCGAGCTCCGAGAGTCCATCATAGAGTGCCTTTCTGTTCTTATCATAGGCTGCAACATTGACCTCCGCGTCAAGACATCTTGCGACGGCGCGCTGCATGAGCGTAGGGGCGTTCACGAAGCCCAAGATTCTTGTAGCCACGCTCGCTGCCGACTGTAACATTTTCGCGTCGACCACCTCGTCGGGAATGACAAGATATCCGATTCTCTCACCCGGAAGAGAGAGTGATTTGCTGAACGAGTAGCCCACAACAGTGTTGTCATAGTATTTTGTCAGGAAAGGCACCTCAACCCCGTCGTAGACGAGCTCTCTGTACGGCTCATCCGCGATAAGGTATATCTCCGAACCGTACTCCTGCTGCTTCTTTTCCATAATTGCAGCAATTTTCTTAATTGTATCCTCAGAATACACAACTCCCGAAGGATTGTTAGGATTGTTGACTATGACCGCCTTGGTCTTAGGTGTGATTGCCGCTTCAAACGCTGCCATGTCAGGCATGAATGTGCTTTCGTCAGGCGCAACCTCGACAAGCTTACCGTCATAGTTTGCCACGTAGGAGCGGTACTCTCCAAAGTACGGTGCGAACGCTATGACTTCGTCGCCCACATTTAACAGCGACTTGAAAATAACATTTAGTCCTCCTGCCGCACCGACAGTCATAATAATGTTTTCAAATGAAAAATGTGTGCCAAACCTCTTATTTAGATTGTCCGCAACAGCCGCTCTCACATCCGTGTAACCCGGATTGCTGGTATAACCATGTAAAAACGTACTCTCCTCCTCGTCTACAATCGCCTTAATCGCCTCATTCACCTCGCTTGGCGCAGGCACATTCGGATTGCCGAGACTGAAATCGTACACGTTCTCGGCACCGTACTGAGCCGCAAGCTTCTTTCCCTCCTCGAACATGGCTCTTATAACAGAGCTGCCCTTCACAAGACCGACCATTCTCTCTGAAATCATAACGCTTCCTCCTATAAAATTTTAATCTTAAAGTGCAGAACCGGTTATATATATGTATATCAACTCCGTTGTTCGAAGCAAGTTGTTCTAATGGTTCTTATATACTTAATATCAACCACCAGCCACCGCTGCAAAGCAGACCTCCATGTCCGCATTGCAGCATTTCCGACATCCTTGTCGGAAATGGCAGGTGACTCGAAAGAACCATAAGAACAACTACGCTTCTCCCAAAAGTCGTGATATACATATATATAACCGGTTCTGCACAATTAACTTTTTAACATGTTGTGACACACTGAATCATGTAACGTATCTGCTTTATAATGTAATGCCGTGGGCAAATAGCCGCCAAAACATAGGCGTTACCATCAAAACATTATGCGTTGGTGATACCGTCGTGCATGTTTTGACACGCTCAATCTCACGCCCCGGTAGCTATATTGTACAGATTGTAATACACTCCCTGCTTCTCCATAAGCTCCTTATGCGTTCCACTCTCCGCAATTCCGTCCTCCGTCAGCACAAGTATCCTCTCGGCGTTTCTGATTGTCGAGAGTCTGTGTGCAATCACAAATGTCGTTCTGTCTGCTGCAAGTGTTTCAAGCGATTCCTGCACAACCTTCTCGCTCTCATTATCGAGTGCGCTCGTCGCCTCGTCAAATATAAGTATCGGCGGGTTCTTAAGGAACACTCTCGCGATTGAGAGACGCTGCTTCTGTCCGCCTGACAACTTGATCCCTCTCTGTCCTATATCGGTATCGTAGCCCTCGGGAAGGCTCATGATGAACTCATGCGCATTCGCCTTTTTTGCCGCCTCGTAGACCTCCTCGTCGGTGGCTCCCGGTCTGCCGTATCGGATATTCTCGATTATCGAGCCCGCAAAAAGATACACATCCTGCTGCACTATTCCGATATTGTTTCTCAGACATTTGAGTTTTAAGTCCCTTACATCCACACCATCGACGCATATACTTCCGTCGGTTACATCATAAAACCTCGGTATCAGGCTGCACAGCGTCGTCTTTCCCGCGCCCGACGAACCGACAAGGGCAACATACTCTCCTGCCTTTACATCAAGGCTTACATGGTTTAAAACACACTCGTTCTTATCGTTGTATCTGAAAGAGACATCCTTGAATGTGACATCCCCCTTGAAGTCATCCTTCTCCACCGCGTTTTCCTTGTCCTTTATCGCCGGTTCAATTGACATGATTTCAAGGAAACGCTCATATCCCGAGACACCGTTCTGAAATGTCTCGGTGAAGTTGATGAGCTTCTTAACCGGCTCCGTGAAATTATTCACGTACAGAAGGAATGTTATGAGTACAGTCACATCGACAATTCCCTTGGTTATAAAAACTGCACCTGCAACGATAACGATAATGTTAATGAGCGTCATAAATGCTCCAAGTCCGGAGTGAAAACCACCCATATACAGGTAACTGTTCTTCTTTGTCTCAACAAAATGGCTGTTACCCTCACGGAACTTCTCCATCTCGGCTTCCTCGTTGGCAAATGACTTTACAACCCTTATTCCCGAAAGATTATCCTCTATTGTCGCATTTATATCAGCAATCTTTGCTCTGTTGCGCTTAAATGCCGCCTTCATTTTTTTATTGAAATAATAAGCGTAGGCAAACATAAACGGTATAATCGCAAACGCGACAAGTGTAAGCTTTATGTTGATTGAGGCAAGTATCGCAAATGAGCCGATAAACTTTATTATAGATATTACTATATCCTCCGGTCCATGATGAAAAAGCTCTGCAATCTCAAAAAGGTCATTGGTCACACGGCTCATGAGCTGTCCGACTTTCTGATCGTCAAAGAAATTGAATGAGAGTCTCTGATAGTGGGCAAATATCTCATTTCTCATATCGTATTCCATTTTCGCACCCATGATATGTCCCTGATACGCTATGAAGAAATTGCAGTACGCCTCAAGAAGAACAAGTCCCACCATGAGAAGTGCAAGCTTTAAAATGGTTCTTAGTGCCTCGTCCGCCTCATAAAAGATAACCGTTCCTGTTATATATCTGATAATGAGCGGAATGACAAGCGTCACCGCCGCTCCCATGATTGCAAAGAACATATCCGCAAAAAACAAACCCTTATACGGCTTGTAGTACGAGAAAAATCTCTGCCACTTTCCCATATCTTTCTTAGCATCATACGACACATCAAACGGGTCTGTCGGTATTGCCGTAAAACCTTTATTTTTCTTCATCACTATTTTCCTTCCAGTTCATAAGCACGGTCAGAAGTCTTCTGTAACCGAATGCCTTATTGTTCATGACCATCCGCTCCATGTCGTCAAGATTTAAGTCTGAATGTTCAATCTCCATGGAATAATTGTGTACAAGCTCAACCTGCTCCTCGAACGTCAAGTCCTTATTCTTATACCACATAGCCATATCCATCTCATGTATTATGAGCACCGCGGCAATTCCAAAGCGAAGCTTGCTCTCAACCTCGTAATCGTACACCGCACCGCAAAAATAAGTGTATATAAAGTACGACATAAGCTGCTCATATTCCTGCATTCGCTCACCGTAAAAGCTGTCGAACTCCTCGCAGAGTTTACCATACTCTTCAGCATCCAGATATACATAGAGAATTGACTGCACTTCCCTGATAAAATCGGTCCATGCCGGTCTTAACACCTCCAGCCTGTGAAGATTCTGCATCATCTCAGCCATATACTTCTGTCTGAGCTCCATCTTATCGGTATATCTTCTGTAATTAATCTGTTCCGTAAATGCTCTCTGTTCCTGCTCATCAATTCCGAATATCTCATCGTTATCTATAAGTCCCTGTATGCCGTGCACTATGTCGAGAAGCTTGGATATTCTGTGTGCCACGCTTCCTTTCTTCTCGTGCAGTACATCAAAGAGTATCTCCCTTATATCCAGAAGTTTGGTGTACATAAGGTAATCAAAATCTTCATACTCCTCTTCCTCGTCATCCGTCTCCGTGTAAAAGCCGACCTTGCCACGATTCCCAAGCACAATCTTAGCAGCCTCGGGGCACGATACCGATAGTGAAATTTCCCTCACGTTTTCAAACTCCTCATAATGCCTCGGATATCTCTGACAGAGAATACACATCTTATCCTCGCCCGCGTCGCAGTAGACATCGCAGAGTCCGTTCTCATTCAAAAGTGCACACTTGTGCTCAAACTGCTCAAACATTCCATTCTCCCAGTCTATGGAGTTGCGCAGACGCACTCCTATCTCGCCCTCCATAGTCTGATACTTTTCAAGCGACTCGTCGTCTATCGTTATCTGCCAGCCTGCCGCACAGCAGTTGTCCTTACATTCACCGCCTATGCACTTAAACTTTTTGTAATAATCCGGATATGTGTATTCCATGTCTTATATATACTCCTCTGTTTCTAATAAAAAGTGGCTGCCTCACACAGACAACCACCCTCTTTAATATAATTAATCTCTAACTTTGATGTGTACTTCGCGAAGCTGTGTCTCCGTAACCTCTCCCGGTGCACCACACATGAGATCCTGTGCATTTCCATTCATAGGGAATGTGATGATCTCACGGATGTTCTCCTCATCGCGGAGAAGCATAATCATACGGTCAACGCCCGGTGCCATACCTGCATGTGGCGGAGCTCCGAACTGGAATGCATTGTAGAGTGCTCCGAACTTGGTCTTTAAGTCCTCCTCCGTGTAGCCTGCAATCTCAAATGCCTTAACCATAATATCAAGGTCGTGGTTGCGGACAGCTCCCGATGAGAGCTCGATTCCGTTACATACAATATCATACTGATATGCAAGTATGTCAAGAGGATTCTTGCTGTTAAGTGCCTCAAGTCCTCCCTGCGGCATTGAGAACGGATTGTGTGTGAACACAATCTTCTTTTCCTCATTGTCGTACTCGAACATAGGGAAGTCATTGACGAAGCAGAAACGGAAAGCGTTCTTCTCATATAAATCAAGTCTCTTTCCAAGCTCATTTCTTAACTGACCTGCATAGAGATTTGCTCTCTCCTCCTTGTCGGCGATGAAGAAAATCGTATCTCCCGGAACAAGTCCCGCAAGCTCTGCGAGCTCCGCCTTGTACTCGTCAGGGATGAACTTGTCGATAGGCCCCTTGTAGCTCATGTCGTCGGCAATCTCAAGGTATCCGAGTCCGCCCATGCCGATTGACTGTGCGAAGCTTAAAAGCTTCTCGTGGAAGCCCTTGGACATCTCGGCGTGAACCTTGATTGCCCTTACGGTTCTCTTTAAGAAAGGCTTGAACGTACATTTCTGGAAAAATTCAGTTACATCCATGATTCTGAGCGGATTTCTGAGGTCAGGCTTATCGCAGCCAAACTCAAGCATAGCCTGCTTGTAGCTTATTATCGGGAACGGAGCCTGTGTAACCGAAGCTCCCTCCGGTGCGAACTTGTTAAATGTGGAGGTGAGAACCTCCTCACCTGCCCTGAACACATCCTCCTGTGTCGCAAAGCTCATCTCGAAGTCGAGCTGATAGAACTCTCCCGGTGAACGGTCTGCTCTCGCATCCTCGTCTCTGAAGCAAGGTGCAATCTGGAAGTACTTATCAAATCCGGACACCATAAGAAGCTGCTTATACTGCTGCGGTGCCTGCGGAAGTGCATAGAACTTACCCTTATATTTTCTTGAAGGGACAATATAATCTCTTGCTCCCTCAGGTGACGATGCGCAGAGTATAGGGGTCTGAATCTCCAAAAATCCCATCTCCGTCATCTTCTGTCTCAGATAGCTTATAACCTGTGAGCGGAAAACGATATTGTCCTTAACCTTTTTATTTCTCAAATCAAGATAGCGGTACTTGAGACGCACATCCTCCCTCGTCTCCTTGGATGTCATAATCTCAAAAGGAAGCTGAGCCTTAACCTTGCCGAGCATTGTGACCTTATGTGCCTCAAGCTCGATTGTTCCGGTAGGAATCTTAGGATTATAAGTATCCTCGTCCCTGTGTTCAATCACACCTTCAATGCTTATACAGTCCTCCTTTGAAAGTCCGTCGAGAAGGCTTGTATCTCTCATAACTACCTGAAGTACTCCATACATATCACGTAAATCCACAAATGAAACGCCGCCGTGGTCACGAATATTTTCAACCCAGCCGGCAACTTTAAGGTTCTTTCCTACATCTCCCTCTGTGATACAATCAATGGTCTTGTCACGATAAATGTTGTTGATGTTCATGTCAACCTCCTAGTCATTATAAATAAAAAAAATCCTGAACTAAACTTAGTTCAGGACGAACATATCTGTCCGCGGTACCACCTGATTTACTGATAAGCAGTCTCTTTGCGGTTCTAACAAACCCTTCCGGTTATCGCCCGGCTTACGTCGCCCTTACTTGGAATCCGTGTATTCAATACATAAATCTATGTACCACACTGTATTCTGTTCTGTTTGCAGCTCCTGAGTGTTATTCCCGTGTGTTCTTCTGCCGGGCTTCCACCATCCCCGGTTCTCTGTAAGTGACCACTCACGGTACTTCTCTCTATCAATGCCTTAAATTGGATTATAAAGGGTGTTTTTTTATTTGTCAACAGTTTATTGCGCTAAAGTGTGAAAAATTTTTTACTATTTATTTTCAGATGCTTTTGCAATCTTTTTTCTCCAGTGGTCAATCATCATGCTTGTGAGACTTATGTCATCATCGGCAACTGTGATTTCATCCGCCGTGTACCAGGCTGCCATCGACAGCTCCTCGCGGTCAAGCCTTATCCTGTCCGCACCGTCAAGCTCCGCGTAGAAGCCGAGCAGGAAGCCTCCGTCCATGCCCCAAGGCTGGCTTGCAAAATATGAGACGTTCTTCACCTTAACGCCGACCTCCTCAAACACTTCACGCCTTACCGTGTCCTCCGCCGACTCGCCAATCTCGACAAAACCCGCAATGAGCGCATACCCCTTGTAGTCCCTTCCGTTGTACTTTGTCATAAGCAGGTGCGTTCCATCGTGCACCCCCACTATGACCGCAGGTGAAATTCTCGGGAAAATTAAGTTACCGCACTCGGGACAGCGGAGCGCCCTGAGTCTCGTATCGTGAAATGTCTCACTTCCGCATCTTCCGCAATGTGAATTGTCCCTGTACCAGCAATGGAGATGATATGCCGTCATGAGTGCGAACACTCTGTACTTGGGCTCGGCATGTCTCAGCGCCTTATAGTGCTCGAACGAGTAGCCGAGAGCCGCCCAGTCAGGCTCCCCTCCCTTGTAATGCGTTATGAGAAAATATTCCTCACCGTCTATCGAAAAGAGATATCTGTACTCAGCGGCATACTCCTTAATCTCGCCGTATCTCGGAAAGAACACATCACCCGCCGGAACATCCTTCTCAAGAAGACTTGCCGACTCCTCGGGAATCACGCGCGTTCCCTCGCCCTCCTCATGTCCCGCAAGAACATAGCTGTCCTTAAATATGAAGCACACTGCCTCGTCGGACGGATTTTTGTCGGGATAATAATTATTATCGTATTTTTTTGGTAAAATATCCTGTAACATTATTTTTTCGCTTTCTTAAATGCATTTATTCACTGATTGGTCATCTTTATAGAGATGTCATTTCCGAACGCGCTCACCTCGGCATGACTTCCGCATATAAGCGGCATCATCGGGGACAGATGGCCGATATCCGTGTCCATTATTATAGGAACCTTGTACTTCGAGAGTATTCCGGTGACCGCATTGTACTGATTCATTCCCATCATGTCGGAGCCGAAACAGAGCGGTCTGCCGATGATAAATCCCTTCACATGCTTAAACCAGCCCGCATGCTCCATGTTCCAGAGCGCACGTCTTATTCCCATCACATTCAGGTCGCATGCCTCCAAAAACCAGATAATCCCTTCATCGGCGTACTTCTCATTGAACTCTGCAACATTGTCAAAATTCGTACCCGCAAGATTTACAAGGCAGTCCATGCATCCACCGACAAGTCTTCCGGACAGATACACCTGATAATCCCTCGCCATGCTTCCGCCGACACCCGGGATGTAGTAGTAGAGCTCTCTCTTCTCGGTGAGATTGTACGGAAGAAGCGGATGCTCCTCATCCCTTATTCCTTCCCTCTCCCACATCGGATAGCCATTTACCGTGTCCTTATTTCCCGTGAGCACGTCGTAGGCGTCCTGAATCGACTCATGCCATGGTTCCATGCCGAAAGCCGCTGCACAAGGCGCATATATTGATGCCACATCACACATCGTCGTGAGCAGGAACGTAAAATTCGTATTGTCCGAAAATCCCATATACCACTTAGGCTTGGCAGCCTTAATCTTCTCAAAATCAACATAGTCGAGTGTCTCACACATGAGCTCACCGCCGCCGCATGAAATCAATACGTCATTGTTCTCACTGCAATAATAATCTGTAAGCTCCCTGCCGCAGTTCTCCGGTGTGGAACTTATTCCGATTCCGTCACCCGCATAGCAGTTCGGGCCAATATCCAAGCTGTGTCCAAGCTCTTTAAACTTCTTCTGTGCATTGACAAATGAAGTCTTGTAAGGTTCTGTATTACATCCAAACGACGGTGCCACAAATCCGATTGTCCCGTCGGGCTTTAAAAATTCAGGAAAACGCATCCTTCAATACCTCCATAAACTATTTCCAATCCCATGCTGTCATTCTGCCAAGGCATCGCTCTATCACATTATAGCATCGAATTGACACTTTTCAATGATTCGTTTATACTTCGTGATTGCATAAAACTTATGAACGTGAGGTTATTATATGTCACATATCAATTCAAAATCAATACAAAAAATATTAATGATTCTGCTGGGCAACCTGCTGTACTCGTTTGCCATTGCATTTTTTATTCTCCCAAGCGGATTAATAACAGGCGGCACAACCGGTATCGCGCTGTTCGTCAACTATTTAACGGGACTTGAGATAAGCGTGTTTGTCCTTATATTTAATATAGTAATGTTCATCATCGGTTTTATTATTCTCGGAAAGACCTTTGCTCTCTCGACTGTTCTGAGTTCAATAGCCTACCCGTTCATGCTCTCATTTGCCCAGTGGCTTAACAGTCTCACCGGCGACCTCACACACGACCTCATACTGTGCACCATATTCGGTGGTCTGTTAATCGGTATCGGCATCGGAATTGTAATCCGCGCCGGAGCTTCAACCGGAGGCATGGACATTCCTCCTCTCGTGCTCAACAAAAAATTCGGCATCAACGTGTCGGTATCCCTCTACGCATTTGACTTTACAATACTGATTCTTCAGATGTTCTTCTCGAACCGCGAGCAGATACTCTACGGAATTCTTCTTGTATGCATATATACTTTTGCGCTTGAAAAAGTTCTCATAATGGGAAAGAGCAAAACCCAGGTAGAAATAATAAGTGAGAAATACAAAGAAATAAATGACCTGATTATAACACGCTTTGACCGCGGTACGACAATATACCAGGCAAAAGGAGGGTTTACCGGCAACGAAGCCCACGCTGTCCTCACCGTAATCAACAAACGTGAGCTCTTCGCCATACAGGAGGCAGTCATGAAGCTTGATCCTGCCGCCTTTATAATAATCAGCCAGGTAAACGAAGTAAAAGGACGAGGCTTTACGCTTCAGAAGAAATATCCTGAGGGCACTCCTCTTGAGCATAAATAAGCTTCTCCATAAGAAGGAATCTTCCTTTTCTGAAATAGGCATCGCCGGCATATCTGTATCCGGCATTCTCATAGAGCTTGACCGCACGAGGGTTCTTCGTAAATACATCGAGACGTATTGACGACCAACCCTCTTTTCTTGCCTGCTCGTCAATATGTGCGAGTGTTTTCGCCGCAATTCCCATCCCCTGATACTTCGGATTGACACACAATCTGTGAAGCACAACATAATTATCGGAATTGTCCTTAAAATCACCGAACTTATACGCACTGTCCTGTTTCCTGTTAATCGTATACACGGCAGTCAGATTTTTGCCCTGCTTTACAAGTGTGAGTGTACCTTCCTTAATATCCTCCCCGACATCAGCAATTGAGGGATACACTTCATCCCACTGGTCAATTCCGTTCTGAGCCATATCCTCCTTAACAGCATCCAACAGCTCCATCACGGCATCCTTATCACTCTCCTGTGCCTTCTCATAGAAGAACATTGTCTCCATAAAATATGCCCTTATCTGGCTGCATGCGCTGAGCACCATGATAAGCGGTATCAGTATTCCGAGAACAGGACTGTAGAGCACGTCCATGACACCCGCAAGCGAAAGAACGGTAAGTATCAGAATGACAAGCGAAACCGCCCCTAAAAAGCTCCACATTATCATATTATATTTCTTGATTTTTAAGTTGGTTTTATTGTCCATAAGTTTCCTCTTTTCCAATATTTTTCCGTTTTATTTATTATACATTTTTTCTTCCTTCATTTCAATTTAATTGTTGCTTTTCAACAACTATCGCGGTAGAATATTTATAGGTAAAGAGTACTATTTTTATTAGGGGAGATGACACACATGAGAAAATTTACAGCATACTTACTCTCAATGATTTTAGCATTTTCTTTTATGTTCAGCATACACACCAATGTCTATGCAGATACGGAGGATGACGAGTACAGGATTCTGTTTCTGAGTTCATATTCATACGCGTGGGACACGGTTCAGATTCAGATTGAAGGCATCAAGCAGGGAATCACCGATGATATCGTGCTTGATTATGAGTTCATGGACACCAAGCGCCTGCCTGATGAGAAGAGCATACAGGTATTCTACGAAGGGCTCGCATACAGAATATCCCGTGTCAAGCCTTACGATGCTCTCATTGTCGGTGACGATGCCGCACTCCGGTTTGCGGTCGAACACCAGCACGATATTTTTGAGGGCATACCTATAATATTTGAAGGCGTGAACGATATCGAATATGCAACGGAGTTATCAAAAAGCCCGCTTATCACAGGTGTTGTCGAGGCGTTATCCGTTCAGAAGAATATCGACTTTGCACTGACTCTGTATCCTGATGCCGACACAGTGGTCGCCATCTTAGACGATTCAGTCACAGGCCGGGCGGAGCGCCGCTCCTTCTACAGCAATGCTGACCTGTACCCTAATCTTACTTTTTCGGAAATCAACTGCTCGGAGCTCACAACAAGCGAGCTTATCGATGCACTTTCCTCACTGTCGGACAATACAATCCTCATATATATAGTAATGACTGAGGATGCAAGCGGAAAGCAATACAACAGCCATCAGTCCATTGACATGATAAGTAAATACGCCGCCATTCCTGCACTCAGAATGGTATCCGGCGGTATCGGCGAGGGGCTGCTCGGAGGAAATATTGTTTCCATGGAGCTGTCAGGAAAAATCGCAGCAGAAATGGCGGTCAATATTGTACATGGCAAAGACCCTGCAAGCTACAATGTAGTTATAGACAGTCCTAACATATACTGTATAGACGAAGCCGTGATGCGCCGGTACGGTCTTGACCTCAAGCTCATCCCTAAGGATGCCGAGATAATCAACCACACACCTACCTTTTGGGAACAGTACCATGTAATAATCATACCAATCGGCATAGTCATACTTCTGCTTATTGTCGTTATAGGAATACTGTTCTGGCGCTCCGTCAAGCAGTTTTTACGCACCTATGAGCTCACCCTCGAAAAGAACAAGCTTGCCAAGGACTCTACCTACGATTTTCTTACGGGGCTTCCTAACCGAAGCAAGCTCTACTCCGACTTAAAGGAACTCAACACAACCCATGCCTCATGCGCACTCTTCATATTCGACATCGACTGCTTCAAACTGATTAATGACACCTACGGTCATCAGACAGGCGATGAGGTTCTCACTGAGCTAGGCAGACGAATAAGCAGCATCAAGGATCCCTCTTTCACTCCTTACAGGCTTGCGGGTGACGAGTTTATCTGCATTTTCAAGACACGCGACCATGAAAAAATTGACGAGTGTGCCAAGCACTGCATGGAACTTTTTGAACCCGACTTCGTATTAAAAAATATAACCCTCACCGTCAAGATGAGCCTTGGTATTGCCGTATGCCCTGATGACTGCAACAACATGGAGAAGCTCATCGAGTGTGCCGACAAGGCGATGTATACCGTCAAGAAGAACGGAAAGAACTCATACGCTTGGTATGGGGATATAAAAGACAAGTAATTGCAAATTTTTGTGCATTACAATTACATAAATAAATATGATTAAAATAAGTGAGGATTAAAATGAGTGATTTAAATGATATAAAAAGACCTGCAAAGCACATATCAGAGTCAAGAACCGAACAGCAGTATCTCATCCGCCCTGCTCACATGAACCATTACGGCAGATTGTTCGGCGGTGAGTTGCTCCGCTGGATTGACGAGCTCGCTGGCATCGTCGCAAGGCGCCACGCCAACGCCAACATAACCACAGCTGCCATCGACAACCTGCAATTCAAGGCACCCGTGTACGCCGGGCAGATGCTCGTCCTCGTCGGTCATGTAACTTACGTCGGCTCAACCTCCATGGAGGTGCGCGTCGACACCTACACCGAGGACTTAGACGGCATCCGCCGCGTAATCAACCGCGCCTACATCGTCATGGTCGCCATCGACGACAACGGCAAGCCAATCCCCGTTCCCGACATCATAATCGAGACCGAGGAAGATGCGATGGAATACGAAGCCGCCAAGAAACGCCGCGATATGAGAAAGATGCGGCGCGCGGAGGGGTTCTAAGGGGGACGCATTGTAGTATATTTGTATATTATATTTATTAAAACAACAAAGAAGCAGTTTGCACAGGATAAGCCTCAACGTGTTACTTAACTTCGGCTTATTCCTGTGTAAACTGCTTCTTTTATTTAGTTCGTCGCGGAATATTATTAAATACAAAATCTTTTTAGCTCACAGGATATGCGTCAATTTATTACTTGGGTTCGGTTTATTCCTGTGCAGGCTGGTTCTTTCGATTTGTTGCACCTTTATTTGCTTCATCAGCAGACGATATTATTCTTGTCAGGGGTGCCGTTCTCGAATGCCACCGCATTCTCAAACGTCGTGAGGCTTATCGCCTCGAGCGCTTCCTCCGTCAAAAAACCCTGATGCGAGGTCACAATCACATTCGGGAATGAGAGCAGTCTCGCTGTCGTCGAGTGCTGGAGCACCTCGTCCTCCCTGTTCTCAAAGACATTGCTTCCCTCCTCCTCGTACACATCAAGTCCGACTCCGAAGAATTTCTTCTCCCTTATTCCCTCGATGAGGTCGTTCGTCGCCACAAGCGCGCCTCTCGATGTGTTTACAAGAATCACTTTATCCTTCATCTTCTTAATCGTGTCCTTGCAGATAAGGTGGTATGTGTCCTCCGTCAGCGGACAGTGCAACGATATGAGGTCGCTCTCAGAGAGAACCTCGTCAAGGCTCTTATAGGTCACAAAATCGAGGCTCTTGTTCGGATACATATCATACGCGATGACATTCATGCCGAAACCATGGCATATTCTGCACATCGCAGCACCAATCTTACCTGTTCCGATGATTCCCGCCGTCTTTTTGTAAAAATTGATTCCCGTAAGACCGTTGAGGCTGAAATTGTTTTCCCTCACTCTGATATAGCTCTTGTGAAGATGTCTGTTCACACCGAGAGCAAGCGTCATGGCAAGCTCAGCCACCGCCTCCGGCGAATATCCCGGCACTCGAAGCACTGTTATACCGCGCTCCTTCGCCTTATCAATGTCCACATTGTTAAAGCCTGCACATCGAAGAAGAATACACTTAACTCCCTCATCCGCAAGCCTGTCTATAACTCCCGCACTCAGATTTGAATTGACAAATGCACACACCGCATCCGCTCCCCTTGAGAGCATGGCTGTCTTTTCCGTCAAATCAGCATCCTCGTACTCAATCTCCACATCCGGGAAATTCACATTGCATCTCTCAAATGATTCTCTGTCGTAAGGTTTGGTATCATAAAATACAATCTTCATACTTATATCAGTCCTCCTGTTTTGTCAAAATACACCCGTATATTTCACAAGCAAGTAGATAATAGCAAAATTAAGAATCATTATCAAGGGCATTCCCACAACAAAATACCAATGTTTTGTCTTATGCCGAAAGGTATACATTCCGATAACCGCGCCCACGCCGCCGCCAAGCAACGCCACACCGAACAACCTTGCCTCCGGTATTCTCCACTCATGCCTTACCGCCTTTTTCTTGTCGGCTCCCATCATCGCAAAGGCGGTTATATTTACTGCTACAAAATATATTGCCAATATGTAATCAAAAATATTCATAAAAATCACATGTAAAGACTACACGTCCTCCTTCTTTTGTTTTTCCGTTTTATTTTTCATTCATTTCCAATTTATTCGCAGTCATCCTTCAGAATATGCTCCAGAAGCCCCGCACAGCCATCCCGCACATCCTCATACGTCGTCCCAAAATCTCCCGTGTACCACGGATCGGATATTGACCTCCCAGGTCTGCCCGTAAAGTCCATCAAAAGCTTAATCTTATTCTGCGTGTCCGCCCCCGTTATCCTCATCGTGTTCCTGACATTATTGCTGTCCGCGCACAGCAGATAGTCATAGTGCTCATAGTCCTCCCTCGTCACTTGACGCGCCCTCTTCCCGCTAAAGTCCGTGTACGCCGTCTTTCCTATCCCGTGCTTTCTAAGCTCCGCCTGTGCCGGCGGATAAATCGGATTCCCTCCGCCTCTCCAGCACTCCTCCGTCGAGGTCGCCGCCGAGGCTATCTCAAAGCGGTCGACAAGCCCACGCTTCTCGACCATGTCCTTTAGGACAAATTCTGCCATTGGGGAACGGCAGATGTTGCCGTGGCAGATGAATAAGACTTTTATCATAATCTCTTATAACCTCTCATATCGCCTCAAGCCTTGATTTTACTGGCTTTGCAGCGTTTTATCAAAATCATGTATCATCGCATAATCTCTCATAAAATCCCACATTTTTGAGGAAAAAGGGGTACAACGGGGGTACAAATGGGGGTACAAATACCCAATCGTACCCCCGTACTTTTTGTAGTATTCAAGCCGTTTAGATTGCTGCAACCCTCTTCATCTCCGCCTCTGCATCCTCGAATTTTACATGAGTGTAAGTGTTCAGTGTAACGCTGATATCCGAGTGTCCCATGATATACTGCAGGCTCTTGGGATTCATGCCACTCTTTGCCATCTTGGAGCAAAAGGTATGTCTGCATACATGAGGTGTTACTTTCGGCATCTGAACCTTGTAGATGCTGTTATACTTCTGAAGAATGTGCTGAAAGTACTTCTCCCAGTGGAGAGCCACCATAGGCATATTGTTTTTATCAAGATATAAGAAACCGCTGTAGCCATCAATCATGGGTTCTACCTTTGGCTTTACTCTCTTTGCAAGAATTGCCCTAAATGCTGCCTCCACTTCCTCAGACATTGGTATCTCTCGTACACCGCTTTCTGTCTTTGGTTCCTCGATCATATACTGCATTTTGGAACTGCGGATCAGCTGATGATCAACGATGATTTTGTGATGCTTAAAATCTATATTTTTTGTTGTAAGTCCTACAAATTCTGAGATTCGCAGACCAGTATTGAACAGAATAAAGATGCCTTCATAATATCTACAAAAATGCTTATCCTGTTTGACAAATTCAAGATATTTACGCTCCTGATCCCTGGTAATCGCTTCCCTTGTCACGCTGTCATTGACAATAACCGTAGCAAGTTCAAAATCAAAGGGATTTCTTCGAATCAGGTCATCATCATAAGCCAATCGAAAAGCCGGTCTCAAAATCCCTCTGATGGTGTGAATCGTGCTATAGCCTTTTCCCTGTCTTTGTTGCAGGGTAATCAGCCAAAGCTTCGCGTCGGAAATCTTGATGGTATCGATACGCTTCTGACCAAAGGGATCCTTCTCCAGAAAATTAATGGTTGTCTGATAGCCTGCCTTCGTAGATTCTCTCACACCAATCTTAGTTGCAGTATAACGCCGAACCAACTCCAGTACCGTGAGATTGCCACCGTCTAAAGCAATATGCCCAAACTGAGTAGCTTGCAGTTCCTTCTCCTGTTCCCGAAGTGATTTACCCTGTCTCTTTCCATCCGGCATTCGATCGTTTTTATCCAATCTCCAGCTATATAAATATCTTGCCTTGCCGGTGCCATCATAATATTTGTAACGATAGCGACCGTTTGACTGCTGATACTCGCCGTTGTGTAGGACACGGCCTTTGTTATCCTTTCTTTTACTTGACATAATAGACACTCCTTTCCTAAAACAAAAGGACTGCCCTCGATAGATATGATTCTATCATAGAACAGTCCAAAAACACATCACTTTTTGATATTTTTGCCATTTCTCCATAGCAGAATTGTATCATGCATTGACTTCTCGGGAACAATGCTTTCAGCGTTAGACACAACTGGCAGCATCTAAAAATCTTTCAAACAAAACTCTTTTGATCTTCACATGGCTCCCAATTTCCAAAATAAAATCTGCACTGGGATGCTCTGAGACAATCTGATAGAGCCTTGTCTCTCCGATTCCAAAATACTTAGCAGCCTCCGGTACACTCAGCGAATAACGTTGCCATAACGGGATTCCGTCTTCATCCCTTTTAGTCTTACTTTTACTGACCTTTAGCATCAAAGCATCTGCTTGATTGATTTTCTCCTGCAGATTCAGAATTGCCTGATAAGCCATTGGAACAATAACAGGTATTGCTTTCGGTGTAATACTATTTTCCATATTCAAAATAATCTGATTCATTTCATCCTCCATCCTCTCTGTCACCGGAAACAAAGTCCGGCAACAGAGTCCATAAACTATTATTTCTTGTTATCCTATTACTATCTGTTTCGATAAAGCCCGTGTTTTCAGCTATCAAATGGGATTTCCGACTGCATTCCCTCTACAGAGAGAAATGTTTCCTCTCTGTTTCCGGAGTTTGTTTCCACACGCATCCATCCTCGCTGTTTCCCATATCCGGGGATATTTCTTGGATTAGGATAAGGCTCCCATCCGGAAATGGTACCATTCATAATCAGTCCGATTTCTCTGGCCTCACTGTTTCTGGGCTTTCCCATTTCTTTCAAAGCTTCGTTATAAATCTGTTGAACGCAGACTACATCACAAGATATATGATCCAACCATTCCTGAATAAGGCCTGTCCAAGTATCCTCCTGCATAAATGGTCTTTGATACTCAATCAAGTTCTTCTCAATCTCAGGCGGTAGCTTTAATCTGACTTTTCCGTCACCATATAGCGCCATCATTTCCGCCCACATCTGCTCAATATACGCTCGTGACGTAGCTTCATCCTCCAGAATATGCACCTCCGCCTTGGAAGCATCACACATAATCGGTAAGAATCTTCTGTTTCCACTCCGATCCAGTGGCAGAAAATTAACCACATTAGAAGTACCAGCAAAGACACACTGTCTTGGGATATCTTCCGCTCTGGTTCCGTAGGGTTTTCGATAGTTATCATATTGCTTGCTAAGAAAAGCTTTGGTTGCTTCATTGTATTTAGTATTCAGTACTGCCAGCATCTCTGCCATCTCGCAAATCCAATGTCCCGCCAGATGCTCATAAACCTTATCATCATCCAATCTCTTGATATCATCGGTAAACCACCTGTCATTCAAGCACAAGAATCGTATAAAGGTAGACTTGCCGGCTCCCTGACCGCCAACAAGACAGAGCATATATTCAAACTTACAGCCTGGCTTAAAAATCCTGTTGATGGCTCCTAACATAAAAAGCTTCAAACATTCATATTC
>UQZF01000010.1 GCA_900545455.1 uncultured Eubacteriales bacterium | reverse complement strand
TTGCAGCGTGTATGCCTCTGACGACAAAGGTCTTGTGGCTGCGGTAACTCAGCAGCCGTTCCGCGTGCTCTCGGCGCAGGAGATGGTTGAGGAGATGGGGGCGGGCTGGAACCTAGGAAATACGATGGACGGACATACGGGTTTTACGCCAAATGAGACGCTGTGGCAGCATGTTGAGACAACGAGGCAGGTTATAAAGACAGTACATGACAATGGCTTTAACACTGTGAGAATTCCTGTGACCTGGGGAACTATGATTGATGATGAAAACGGATATGAGATTAATGATAAATGGTTAAGCCGTGTTCAGGACATTATGGACTACTGCATAGAGCAGGATATGTATGTCATCGTGAATATACATCACGACGGTGCCGAGCAGACGGGCTGGCTTAGAATTGCATCGGATGATTTTGATTCGGTCAAGGAAAAGTATGCAGCGGTGTGGAAACAGATTGCCGACAGATTCAAGGATTACGACGAGCATCTCATATTCGAGTCGATGAACGAGGTCACGGGACCGGGAAACAACATTCAGTTCGATATGGACAGAATTATGGAGCTCAACCAGATATTCGTCGATACGGTCAGAGGAACGGGCTCAAACAACGCGTACAGATGGCTCTCGGTTCCGGGAAGATACACGAACATCACGAACACCACACAGTACGATTTCAGCTTTCCCGAGGATACGGTTGAGAACAGACTGTTCCTGTCGGTGCACTATTATAACTGGCTCTTCGGACTTGCGGAGAACACGACCTACACCGAGTGGACGAAGGATATGACCGATGAGCTTGTCGCCGAGTTCGCGCAGCTCGAGAAGTTCACCTCGCAGGGTATTCCTGTAATAGTGGGAGAGTACGGTGCCATCGACAAGAGAAACGAGGCTGACAGAGCCTACCACTATGAGGTTGTCAACCGAATCTGCAACACGGGAATGATTGTCACGTGCTACTGGGATAACGGCGAGTATGACCTTGCAAAGGAGCCTACGGACTATAATTTTACACTTATTGACAGGGAGACCTGTGAGCCTGTATATCCTGACCTGATTGCGGCGATACTCAGGGGAAAATATATTGACGGGCCTTCCGACTGCTCCGATTTGAGCAAGGGAACCGAGATAATTCCTATCACGGATTTCGAGCTCGAGAAGGATGAGCTTTGTATAGAGGTCGGTGCTCTCTATGAGACATCGGTTAAGAATGTTCAGCCTGAGGACACGAACGATATTGTGCTCTGGAAAACCGATGATCCTTCCGTTGCGACGGTGTATGACGGACGCATCCGCGCAAGGGGAATCGGAACGACGACGATAACCGCATACAGCCAGAAGGACGGCTATGGCAAGAGCATGACCGTGACCGTGGTCGGAAGAAAGGGCGAGGACGATGTGACCTTATCCGTTCCCGAGCAGCTTGAGCTCAACACGGATTCCTACACCTACATAGACGCGCAGATTAATGATGCGGGTGAGTATCTCACATACCGCTCGTCAAACGAGGAGGTTGCGACCGTGTCAAGGACGGGCAAGGTGCTTGCAAAGTCCGACGGTGTGGCTTACATAACAACGACGACTGCCGAGGGAAAGAGTGCGGTGACGCGCGTGGTTGTCGGTCACAGAGCAGGAGCCAACGAGATTTCACTTGCGATAAACGTCTACTACAACGACAATGACCACTCATTTTTCTCAAATGAGTATGGCGAGCCGATAACGGTGAGCGGTGACGGAACATACACGCTCACATTCAACTGTGAGGAGGATTTGTCGGATGATGCCGCAAAGGCAGGAGTTGACAGCCTGAGCAAAATGACTGCTATATACATAAAAGACCATGCGGTTACACTCGGACAGGAAAAAAAGTCAAAGCTTGTGTCCTGTAATATAATGTATGACAGTGTGGTAGTGGACGGTGTTGAACTTACCGTGACACAGACAGAGCCTAAGAGTGCACTTAAGTCATCCGGAATATTCGATACCAATGACCCGATCAATTCATGGGACGGCTCCATGGTTGAGGAGGTCAGTGTAAAAAAGCATGTTGCGGATTTTACAACCGTAGAAAATCCTAAGACGGTGGAGATAACATTCACTCTTTCCGATATGGAATTTGAGGGCACAGACGACATGGAGAATGTCGTTGTGGATGTCGAGGGCATGGAGCTTGAGGTGATTGATAATGAGGACGGAACCTACAGCGTAATAGCAAATGTATCACCTGCTGATGCCAACGAGAAAATTTACTTTGCATCGTCCGACGAGTCTGTGGCTTCCATAGCTGAGCCGACGGTTCAGGTAACTGACGGTAAGGCGGCAGTCACAGCAAAGGCACTCACAATCGGAGGTTCGACGATCACGGCATATTCTGAGAGCGGAGTGGCGGAAAGCATTCTTCTAGGCGTATCGGGAATAACAGAGTATGTGTCGGAAGCAGATTCGGTCGGTGACATAATACCTGCACCGGAGAGGGATATCAAGCATGAGGAGTCGACGGAGGAGACCTCTGAGACGACAAGCGAAGCAGATACGACGGCACGGGAAAGTGAGACACAGCAGACAACACAGGAGCCGGATACAGAGCCGGTACAGGCTGATGTGGCAGCCGGAAATGTCAGCACAATGACAGCAATACTCATAATTGCAGGAGTTGTGGTTGCAGCGGCAGTGGTTGTTTTCATTATTCTAAAGCCTAAGAAAAAGAATGACTCAAAGGCATGACAGCTTAGTTGAGAGCGGTTGGTTTCCTTGACATTGCCAGAGACATATTTTATAATTATTTTATAAAATGTGTCGGGGGAAAGTCATGGAAACGGTACTTATAGCTGATGATGAAAAGAATATAAGAGAAGGTATTAAGTGTATAATAGACTGGGAAGCATTGGGTTTTACGGTCTGCGGGGAAGCTGCCAACGGTGAGGAGACGCTGAAGCAGATTAATGAGATGCGTCCCGGTCTTGTTCTTTTAGACATAAAGATGCCGAAGCTCTCGGGGCTTGAGGTGGTTGAGAATGCGAGGGAGCAGGGCTACAACGGCAAATTCATTATTCTCAGCGGATTTTCTGATTTTAAGTTCGCACAGACCGCAATCAGGCTCGGAGTTGACAACTATATCACCAAGCCGATTGATGAGGACGAGCTCGCCGAGGCGGTGAAGAGAATCGGTGAACAGATTAAGGCGGACAGGGAGAATGTCTCGCACAATGAGCATTACAAGAAGAAGGCGAAGAAGGAGCTACTGCACGACCTTGTGAAAAATCAGGTTGACAGGGATGTATTCTCTCCTGAGGAGCTCAATATGGCGGCACCTGTATATCAGGTTGTCTTATATGAGAACTTCAATATCGAGGAGGGCGAGAACATGCCTTACCAGTTTTCGGAGCTTTTGAAGGTTACAAACAACGGAAGCCGTACCTTTGAGCACTTCATGGATGATGAGTACAATGTCATAATCCTGAAGGGCAGCTTTGCAATCGAAAAGTTCGAGCGTTTTGTCGAGCATTATGAGAGTACGCCGCCACAGAAGGGCAGTCCTATGGACACACTTTTCATCGCTTACGGTCGCCCCGTCAACGATATTTTTGATGTGCATATATCGTACATGGACGCTTATACACTCATAAAGAGACGTTTCTTCTGCATAGAGGGGCAGCACACATTAGGATATGAGGAACTTCCACATGTGAAGGAGGTATATGAGCAGCTTGATAAATCAAAAATTTCCGATTACTGCTCTAAGATAACGGATTATATCCAGACCTTTTCAAGACGAAAGGTGGCGGAGGAGCTCTACGGAATCGAGGAGTACCTCTACAATGTCGATGCACCTATCAGGCAGGTAAAGCTTTTCCTGACAGACTTATTTTTGCAGATTAAGGAAAATATCAACAGGATATACAGTAACAACAGCTTTGCCATACCGCAGAATTCGGAGATTATAGAATACATATCCTCAAGATTTTACATGTACGATATCATAGAGTACATATCAAAGCAGCTTGACCAGATAATGAACAGCATGGGTAGTTCGTCGCGTGAGAGTGTGCTTGACGATGTGCTTCACTATATCGACCACAATTATGCAACCAACATAAAGCTCGAGGTTATCGCCTCATTATTTGGTTATAACAGTGCATATCTTGGCAAGATTTTCAACAAGAATGTGGGTGAGAGTTTCAACTCTTACGTTGACCAGGTGCGAATCAACCACGCCATAGAGCTTCTCATGGACAATAAACTCAAGGTCTATGAGATTGCGGAGCGTGTAGGTTACAAGAATGTGGATTACTTCCACAAGAAGTTCAAGAAGTATGTGGGAGTGAGTCCGGCGGAGTATCGCAATAAGAAAGAGTAATGCGCCGGTTGTATATGCCGGCACATTATTTTTGGAAGTGAGCTTATTACAGATATTTTGTTTCGGGGAGCAGAATTCTGCCGCTGGAAGCAAGAGAATTGACTTCGTTGTTTTCGAGGACAATTTTACCGTTGACAATAACTTTTTCAATACCTCTTGCATATTGACATGGATTGATATAATCGCCGACATCAGTTACAGTGTCAGGATTGAATATGACAATGTCAGCCTTCATTCCTTTCGCTAGGATTCCACGGTCTTTTATGTGCATTGCCAAAGCAGCCTGGGATGTCATCTTGCGGATGCACTCACCAAGACTGAGCAGTTTCTTTTCACGGCAGAAATTTCCGAGTACACGGGGAAAGGCACCATATACTCTCGGATGTGGTTTGCCCTGAAGGAGCCCATCAGTGCAGATGTTGACATATGGCTGCTTGAATATTTCGTACATTGCGTCGTCAGTGTCATAGAAACATACAGCACCAACATGATTTGATTCTTCATACAAAAGGTCCATGCATGCGTCTATGTCGTCTTTACCTTCGATTTGTGCTATTTCAGCAATCGTTTTGCCAATATACTTTTGATTTTTTTCAGTTATGAGACTTGTTATTAAAAATCTTGCTCCGCCGGTTGCTTTTTTTCCATTATTCCAATTATTTGCAGGGTTATGCAGCTCTTCGCGAATGCGCTTCCTGCATTCTTCATCTTTGAGGCGGGCAAGCATCATGTCAGTGCCGCCTTCATGAACCCATGACGGTATCATACTTCCAAGCATTGTGCTGCCTGAGGTGTAAGGGTACTGATCTGCTGTTACGGACACACCAAGGTCTCTGATTTTTTCTACTGTATCCAAAACATCCTGTATGTAAGGTTCCATCTTAGCGTTAAGTACTTTAAAGTGTGAGATATGAAGATCTATTTTAGTAGCTTTGCATATTTTATAAAGCTCGTTCATGGATTCTAATATGTTGGCTCCCTCATTACGCTGATGGACAACGAACATTCCGTTGTGTGCCTTTGCGATATGGCAGAGGCGTGTAACTTCATAAGTATCGCTGTATGTGCAAGGAGTGTATACAAGACCTGACGAGAAGCCGATGGCTCCTGATGAAAGTTCTTTATCAAGAAGGTTTTCCATTGCCTTGAGCTCTGAGGATGAAGGCAGCCTGTTACCAAAGCCCATAACCGTGTTCCTTATATTGCCGTGTGGGGCAAGATATGCAAAGTTCGAGCAGGGAAGGTTGGATTTAAGAGCTTCAAGGTAGTCTGAGGTAAATGGATAATCCCATGACAGGTCATCCGAATCACCATCAAGACCGCCGATATTTTTTCTCCACATTGAGACCGATTCTTTGGGAAGCGGGGATACGGATATTCCGTCCTGACCGAGAATCTCGGTGGTTATTCCCTGATGAAGCTTAGGTAAAATAGCAGAGTGCAGAAGTGCTTCCACATCGGAATGACTGTGTGTATCAATAAAACCCGGACATACAACGTTTCCCTCTGCATTGACTGCTTTGTCAAACGATGTTATGTCCGGGTTTTGACCGTTTCCTATGTCTGTGATTGTGTCATCGGAGAAGACTAACCATCCGGGAGAAGGCGAGTCGCCGATACCTTTGGAAATTAATGCGTTGTAGATAATTACATTCATAATAGCAGTACCTCCATTTTATTGAATTTTACTTATTTATTGTTATGAATTGAATCAATAAATAACTCTGTTACTTCGCGGGTGTATTGCCTGATGTCGTATGAGCATTTGCGGCGGAACCATTCTATTGAAGCACCGCGGAGAATCATAATATATTTATCAGTTAATGAGTCAACGGAGTATTTTGTTGTGAATTCACCGCAGGATTGTCCACGTTGTATTATTTCATATGGAATTTTATAGAGAGGGCGGCAGCGTTCCGCAATGCGTTCTTCATCAGTGGATGGAAGCGGGATATCAATAGATGAAACAATAGTACCTGAAATTGCAGTATTGTTTACTGAATCAAGAGCGAATAAGTCTGAAAAAAACAGAAGATTATCTGCTCCGGAATTACCTGAAAGAAGCTTTTCCATATTAACAGTGAGAACATCATCATATTTTAGCATAATTGACGTAAGAAGTTCTTCTTTTGTTTTAAAGTAATGATAAAAAGTACCTATTGAGATATTTCCCTTGGTGCAGATTTGTCTGATTGAAAGATCCTTGCAGGAGGAATCTTTGAGACAGGAAAGTGCTATGGCTATTATTTCTTTTTTCTTGATGTCCGTATCTACTTTTTTCACAATTCATCTCCATATACTTAAATAAAACAACACAACAAGGATATTATAGACTAATAAAATGAATTTTTAAAGTGTATTTTATAAAATTGAATAAAGTTACCAAAATGAGAATGAATTATGACTCAATTTTGTACAAAATGTGTAATTGACACAATACAATGGGGATGCTATAATTTCACCATCATCTAAATCGAACACCGTTCGAAATAAAATACTTATGGAGAGGAAAGGAGAAAAAGGTATGAAACAGCTTGATTTTTATATCAGACCTGAGAAGATTGAGACCATTAAGAATATACTGATTGATCAGTATCATTGTGGTGGTATGACCGTAGTTAATTGTATGGGTTGTGGTGCTCAAAAAGGTTTTCAGGAAGAAATGATTGGTATCAGAACCAATGTAAATCTTTTGCCTAAGCTTAAGGTCGAGGTCATCGTAAAGGATGAGGATGTTGAAGGAATTGTTGCGAAGGTATGTGATGAAACAATTACCGGAAGGTATGGAGATGGAAAGATTGTAGTGAAAGCTGTTGAGGATGTTATTCGTGTTCGAACCAAGGAACATGGTGAACAGGCTATCTGACAGCAGAGAAATAATCAGATTAATTATGTAATTATTGGTAATGGACATGCAAAGGCGCATAAAAAGGCGTTGCTGCGTGTTTTTTTATTGTATGATCAAGACTATAAGGAGGACAACATTATGAGAAGAAAATTATTACAGCGAATTGTGACCTTGGGAATGGCGGTCGTAATGTCAGCAGCGTTAATAACCGGCTGTGGAAGCAGTGCGAGCGGAAAAACGGACAATACGGATGGTCAGTCGGCGAAGAATGCGTCATATAAGGACGAACTTCATATCGCAGTCAATGCCTCGCCGGAGAATCTTGATTTATTTTCTACCACAGCGATGCAGGCACAGTGGATGTGTACGGGAACAATATTCGAAAGTCTTGTGACGATTGATTCGGAGTATGGAATTCATCCTGAATTGGCAGAGAGTTATACGATAAGTGATGATGCCTGTACATATACATATAAATTGAGAAAAGATGTAAAGTTCCATGATGGAACGACAATGACTGCCGAGGATGTCACGGCATCGCTCAATCACTGGATAGAAAAATTCAGCAGTGCTTCGGCGGTATGCGGCGATAACAGATTTACCGTAACAGGTGATATGGAGGTAGGAATAACACTTCCCACACCATATCTTTATCTGAATGAGCTTATGGTAAAAGGCTCACAGCGGGCAATTATAGTACCTGAGAGTTCTATTGAATCAGTGGATCCGTCTACGGGAGTTCTTACAAGCTATATAGGAACCGGTCCATATAAGTATACAGAGTGGTCAACAGACAGATATATCTTATTCACAAAATTTGATGAGTATTGTCCTTATGGAACAAAGGGTGACTTGGACGGTTACTATGGATATAAGGAAGCTTTAACAGATAAGATATATTACGATATAGTAACTGATGCAGCCACAAGAAGCTCAGGTATTCAGACTGGAGAATATGATTTTGCTGTTGCAATGAACATGGATGATTATGGTATCTTTTCAGGAAGTACGGATTATAAGATATTTACAGAGGCATCACAGCAGTTGATTCTCGTATTTAACAATAAGTCGGGCATTGCTTCCAATCCCGCAATCAGACTTGCAGTAAATGCAGCACTTAATTGTTCGGATATTCTTAAGGCGGCATATGTTGAAGATGAATTTGTAAGACCGGGCGGAGCACTTATGCTTAATACAGGTTCAGAGTTCTATTCGACAGAGGGACTTGAAAATTATAGTCAGGCAGATGCAAAAAAGGCTGAGGCAATGCTTGAAGAAGCAGGATATAATGGTGAAGAATTCAGAATCCTTTTCGGTAATTCATATTCGGATTTCTCAGCGGCAGCACTTGTTATTCAGGATAATCTTAAGGCAGCAGGTGTGAATGCGGTGATTGAATCAGTAGACTGGGCAACGTATCAGACCTTATCAAAGGACGAAACGGCTTATGAGTGTTACATAACAAGCTGTTCTATGAAGGCAATACCTACGCAGTTATATTATCTTGGAGCTTCGGCAGGATGGGCAACGGAAAATCCTGAACTTGTAGAGCTTAAGACTGCATTTGATACATCGACAAGCAAAGAAGATGCCATTGCGGCAGCGGGAGCTTTACAGAAATGGTTTTGGACAGAAGGACTTCCAACATCGGTTTTGGGCACAAAGGTAAGCTATTGTGTATCAACGGACAAGGTTAATAATATGTATTATTTTGAAGGACCTCATCCATGGGGTGTCACTGTAACAGAATAAAAAGTTTATCTCAAGGTGGAGAGTATCAGTAATACTCTTCACCTTTTTTAGAAGGGGAAATGCGTATGTATAAGTATATTATTAAAAGAATATTGATGCTGATACATATGATTCCGGGCGACCCTGCCAGAACTATGCTTGGTGAGCTTGCAACAGAGGAAGAGGTTCAGGCCTTGAGAGAGCAGATGGGGCTTAATGATGCTTTACCGGTTCAATATGTGAGATGGCTGGGAGGATTGTTCACAGGTAATCTTGGTCAGTCCGTATTTATAAATGAACCTATGTCAAATATTATTTTTGAACATTTGGGACCGACACTTTTACTGACATTTTATTCGCTTATTTTTGCAGTATTAATTGCACTTCCGCTTGGAATTATTGCTGCAAAGAAAAGAGGCAGTATAGCAGATCAGACGATTTCAACATTTTCAATGATTGGAATTTCGATTCCAAGTTTCCTGCTGGGGTTGTTCTTAGTGATGATTTTTGCTGTAAAGCTTAGAATCCTGCCTGTCGGAGGATATAAGCCGATTGGAGAATATGGTTTTGCTGCAAATTTTAAATATATGCTGCTTCCTTCAATCGCGCTCGGCTTAATGGATGCGGGACTGCTTATAAGAATGACAAGGTCTTCGGTATTGGATGTACTTGATAGTGATTATGTAAAGATGGCAAGAGCGAAGGGAGTAAAAGAGTTTTTCATTATATGTAAGCATTCTCTGAGAAATGCGATGCTTCCTATTCTCACCGCCATTGGACAGGCAATGATCGGCCTGCTATCCGGTGCGGCTGTTGTGGAATCGGTATTTAATATCCCGGGCATTGGCCAGCTTGTAGTTAATTCGGTGAATCGAAGAGATTATGAAGTAATACAGATTATTGTTCTGTTCACTACATTAATTAACATATTGGTTTGTCTTATAATTGATATTCTTTACGGAGTTTTTGATCCAAGAGTACGCGTTGGAAAGAATTAGGAGGTGTTACGAATGGATGAAAAAATGTTAGAAACAAAAAAGAGACTTGTCCGTGAACAGCGAAAGGTCAGCAGGGCAAGAATTCTGCGGAATAAGCTTGCGATTGCCGGTATCATAATGGTCATGGCGGTATTTCTGCTTGCATTATGTGCACCGCTTGTATATAAGGGCGGAGCTTATGAGATGAATATTTCCAATCGACTTGCGCATCCGGGGTCGGAAGGTCATATTTTTGGTACGGACACATACGGAAGAGATCTGCTCAGCAGAATAGCCTATGGCGCACAGGTATCTATAAGGATTGGAGCAGCAGTAACTGCATTGTCTACCCTGTTCGGCATGATTATCGGTTTATATGCATGCTATTACAAAGTACTCGATAATGTGCTTATGAGAATATGCGATGCGTTGAATTCAATTCCGGCGATGCTTCTTGCGATTGCACTTGTAGCGGTATTCGGAGCTTCGGAAATAAATGTTATTATTAGCATGGCAATAGTATATACGCCATCTATTGCACGAATAACAAGGTCTGCGGCACTTTCGGTAAAAGAACAGACATACATAGAGTCGATGCGAGCACTTGGTGCAGGCAATACCAGAATAATATGGTGCCACATTGCACCGAACATATTAAGTCCTATTATTGTACAGGCATCATTTATATTTGCTAAAGCTATTATCACAGAGGCTGCACTTAGCTTTCTCGGTGTAGGTGTTCCTACACCGACACCTTCATTGGGAAACATTATTAATGAAGGAAAGACTGTTATAAATAAGGCATGGTGGATGATAGTGTTTCCGGGTGGAATAACGGCAGTTTTGGTTCTCGGATTGAATATGGTTGGTGACGGATTGAGAGATGCATTGGATCCTCACACTAAGTAAGGAGGTGCGGATATGGATAAAAATCTTTTGGAGGTAAAAAATCTTACAACCTCTTTCAAGACGGAGCGAGGCAGGATGAAGGCGGTTGACGGTGTCAGCTTCCATGTTGAGCAGGGAGAAATAATGGCGATTGTCGGTGAGTCAGGCTGCGGAAAATCAGTTACCTGCCAGTCAATCATGCGTCTGTATGATGAGAAGAGGCTTGCCTCGTACAGCGGAGAGATAATACTTAACGGCAGGAATCTGCTGTCGCTTCCGCTAAAAGAGATGAGACAGATTAGAGGCAATGATGTCGCAATGGTGTTTCAGGATGCACTTAGTGCATTAAATCCGGTGTTTACAGTCGGAGCACAGATAGAAGAGTCATTAAAAATACATACAAAACTGAATAAAAAAGAAAGACATGAAAGAGCAATAGAATTATTGAGGCTGGTAGGAATTAATTCTCCGGAGAAAAGAGTTGATCAGTATTCATTTGAATTCTCCGGAGGAATGAGGCAGAGAAGTATGATAGCGATTGCACTTGCTTGTGAGCCGAAGCTTCTTATTGCGGATGAGCCCACCACTGCTCTTGATGTCACTATTCAGGCGCAGATTATGGATCTTATTGTGGAGCTCAATAACAAGCTCAATATGGGAGTGATATTAATTACACATGACCTGTCGGTTGTTGCGCAGACCTGTACAAGAGTTGTTGTTATGTATCTTGGGCAGGTTGTTGAGGAAGCGGATGTGAACAGTCTGTTTGATAATCCGATGCATCCTTATACCAACGGACTTATTGCTTCAATTCCGCAGATTGAAGGGGAACGCCCACGGAGGTTGTATCAGATAGACGGAGTGGTGCCATTGCTTTCGCAAATACCAAAAGGGTGCAGATTTGCACCCAGGTGTCCATATGCAACGGAAAAATGCCGCAACAGCATGCCTGAGCTTATTGAGGTGTCTGATACGCAGAGAGTAAGGTGCTGGAAATACGAAAAGGGATAGGTGATTGTTATGGAGAATGAAGTAATTGTCAGAGCAGAGCACATAAAAAAATATTTTGCCATCAAAGACGTATTGGGTAAGACAATAAATGAGGTTAAGGCGGTTGATGACATCTCTCTTTCACTTAAAAAGGGCGAAACATACGGTCTTGTCGGGGAGACAGGCTGTGGAAAAAGTACGCTTGGAAGAAGCCTGTTGAGACTTGTTGAACCGACAGCAGGTTCTATATTCATTGATAATAAGGATTTCCTTAAGATGAAGGGAAAAGAACTGCATGAGTATAGGCGAAAAGTGCAGATGGTTTTTCAGGATCCATATATGTCGCTTGATCCTAAAAGAAGAATCGGAAAAACACTTATGGAATCACTTCAGATTCACAACATAGGAAACAAGAATGAACAGATGGAAAGGGCAATGGATATCCTTGGACAGGTTGGTCTGCTTCCTGAACATTTTTACAGATTTCCGCATGAATTTTCCGGAGGTCAGAGACAGCGAATAGGTCTTGCGAGGGCGTTGATATTAAATCCGGATATTGTGGTATGCGATGAACCTGTATCGGCACTGGATGTATCGGTGCAGTCACAGATTATTAATTTACTGCTTGATTTACAGGAACAGAGAAATATATCTTACGTGTTTATTGCACATGATATGAGTGTTGTAAAATACATATCCACAAGAATAGGAGTCATGTATCTCGGAAATATGATGGAGGAAAGCTCAACTGATGAACTTTTTGCCATGCCTCAGCACCCGTATACCAAGGCACTGTTGTCAGCAGTTCCTGATTCCAACCCGCATACGAGAAAGGGACATATTGTATTGCAGGGAGAGATTCCGTCGCCGCTTAATGCACCTAAGGGCTGCGTATTCTGTACAAGATGTCCGTACTGCATGAAAAAGTGCAAGGAGGAGAGACCGGTGTTAAAGGCTGTTATGGGAGAACATAAGGTTGCATGTCACCTATATGATTGAGGAAGGGATTAAAATGCAGACGATTGCGGAGTATATTGAAGATTTTCAAGGTAAAGTCGGACTTGTGGTAACTGATATATCGGGGAAACGGTTGGAAGAATATAACCCCAATGAGGTGTTTGGCACTGCAAGTGTAATAAAGATATTTCTTTTGGCAGCGCTGCTTGCGGAATGCGATGCAGGAAAAAAGAACCTTAACGATATTCTGCATGTGGAAAATCGTGAGAATGTCGGAGGAACCGGAATATTGAAGGAAATGAAGACGGATTTTTTTCTGAGTGTATATGATATGGCTGTTTTAATGATAATTATTAGTGATAATGTGGCTACTAACCTATTGGTTGATTATCTTGGCGGTGTCGAAAATGTGAATACTTTTCTAATGAAAACAGGTCTCACAAGAACAAAAATGAACAGAAAAGTGAGCGCAGAGCCAACGGTTACATCAAAGGTTCCGCTTGGTGAAACCACTCCTGCGGAAACAGCGGATTTTCTTAGAAAAATATACCATAATGAAATATTATCGGACAATGGAACCAAAATTTTTTTAGATATATGCGGCAGACAGCAGATGAAGAATGCATTTGTGCGTGAGATAGCATCCGTCAGGGCGGCACATAAGACAGGAATGTTTGAAAAGGCGCGAAATGATGCAGGATTTCTTTTTCCTGAGAATGGGAAAACCATTATTTTTGCTGCATTTACGGAAAGTGAAGCTTTAGAAGAAGGAGTAGACGCGAAGGGCTACATGTTGTTGGGTAATATCGGAAAAATGGTTTATGAGCAATATTGTAAGGAGGAGAAATGATATGGGATACGAGAAAATGAACAGAGTGAAGCTTGCTGTATTACCTACACCGCTTGAGGAGTTAAAGAATCTTAGAAAAGTAATCGGCGGACCGAGAGTTTTTATGAAGAGGGATGACCTTAATGGACTTGGACTTGGCGGAAATAAGTTAAGAAAGCTGGAATATCTTATAGGTGATGCCATGGCACAGGGCTGTGATGTAATTATAACATCCGGTGATGGACAGACAAACCATGGAAGACTGACCGCTGCGGCATGTGCCAAAATGGGATTGGAGTGCTACCTTGTAATTACCTCCGATCCTGTTGATACATTTGAGGGTAATCAGATTCTCCAGTACCTATTTGGAGCTAAGGAAGTATTCTGCGATGTTGACCACAATGTGCCGGCAGAAAAAATGGCTAAAGAAAGACTGCGTGCAGGTGATGCGAAAATTGATGAGCTTGTAAAGAGATTAATCAGTGAGGGAAAGAAGCCATATGTTATACCGCGCGGCGGACGTTCGACATGCTCTACTGCAAGCTATACACGCTGCATGTGTGAAGAGGTGAAGCCGCAGCTTGAGGCTATGGGAGTTGATAAGCTTGATTACATAATTTCACCATGTGCCACATCAAGCACAATGACAGGAATTACATTGGGTAATAAGGTAAGCGGCTTGAATGCCAAGGTCATAGGTGTAGCTCTTTCAAGAAGTGTTGAGGAAGGAAAAGATATGCTCATGGAGGAGTTTAAAAAGGATGCTTCTTATTTGGAATATGATGAGACTCTCGAAAGGGACGAGATTACTATTTTGGGAGATTACCTGGGAGAAGGTTATGGAATACCTACGGATAAAGGCATGGAGGCGATAAAACTTTTTGCCAGAACGGAGGGTATAATTGTCGATCCTACTTACACAGGTAAGACGATGTCGGCTTACATTGATTTAGTGAGGAAGGGTTATTTTAAGGATGACGATACCGTGCTTTTATTTCATACAGGCGGCATACCGCTTATATTTTTATCGGGTACAGCTGAGAGGATACGACGTATGAAGGAAGGAGAAAGATAATGATGAAGATCTTGGTTCTGGGACACAGGGCAGATGAGACACCGTTATTTGAAAAAGCCAATAAATACGGATATCAGGTGGAATATACCGAAAAGATTATTTCTGAAGAAGACACGGATATAACGAGAGGATATGATGCTCTCGTATTGGGAGTGCAGAATAAAATTACGGATAATGTGGCAAAAAAACTGTCTGAAAACGGCGTAAAGTATCTTCTTACAAGAGCAGCAGGGCGAGATCATTTGGCACAGAAATCAATAGACAGCTATGGGTTGCTCAGTGCCAATGTTCCTGCATATTCGCCTCATTCGGTAGCCGAGTATGCCGTAATGTCAATACTTGAAGTGATTCGTAAGCGCAGTATCCAGATGGCGAGAATATCACAGCAGCGTGATTTTAGAATTACTGGAGTATGTGGACATGAGATGAATACAAGAACAATAGGAATTATCGGTGCGGGAAGAATCGGAACACAGGTAATTCACAAGCTGGCAGTGTTCGGATGCCGAATATTGGTATATGACCGCAATAAGAATGAACAGATTGAGAAGGAGGCTGAATATACAAGTCTTGAGACACTATTAAAAGAGAGTGACTGTATATCGCTTCACTGTCCTTTAACACAGGACAACTATCATCTTATAGATGAGAAAGCAATAGCAATGATGAAAAACGGAGTATGCATTGTCAATGCTGCAAGAGGCGGGCTGGTTGATACTAAGGCATTGCTTGACGGTATAGATACCGGGAAAATAGAATCGGCTGTGCTCGATGTGTGTGAAAATGAAGAAGTATATAAGGGCAGAATTTTTGATAAGGGCAGAGTCCCGGACGAACTGGTAGAGAGACTTATCACGAATGACAGAGTAATATTGACATCTCATACGGCATTTTACACAGTGGAAGCATTGCAGGATATCATATCAACGGTGTTTGAAAACCTGCATGATTTTGAAACGAAGGGAAAATGTGCTAATAATACTGCCGGCTTGAGGTAGAGGAGGTGCCGTCATCCGGCGCAGAATGGAGGTTAGTATGGCAAATGATATATATGAGGAGCCGCTCAGATTAAGAAATGTTAAAATGTCTACCATAAGAAAAATGATGGATGCTGCGGCAAAGCTCAAAAGCGAAGGAAAAGATGTTGTTGCATTTACGGTGGGTGAACCCGACTTTAACACCCCGCAGGCAATAAAGGATGCCACGGCGGACTGTCTTAATGAGAATCTTACACATTACACATCAAACCGCGGACGGCTTGATATCAGAGAAGAAGTATCGAAAAAAATTCTGTCCGACACGGGGATATTATATAATCCCGAGAAAGAAATACTCATGACTTCTTCAGGTGCAGAGGCAATTAACAATGCTTTATTCGGGATGATAAATGAGGGTGACGAAGTAATTCTTATTACTCCGTCGTTTGTCAGTTATGAACAGACTATTCTGATGTGCGGTGGTGTACCTGTGTATCTTCCGCTTAAGCAGAAGGATAACTTTCAGATAGATAAAGATGAGCTTGAGTCGAAGGTAACCACAAAAACACGTTTCCTGATTATGAATAATCCGTGCAATCCTACCGGAGGAGTTCTCAATGATGCTTCAATGAATGCTATTGCAGAGATATGTGTAAAGTATAATCTGGCTGTTTTCTCAGATGAAATATATTCTCAGTTAATCTATGACGGATTAAAATTTCATTCTATCGCAGAATATCCGGGAATGCGTGAGCGGACTGTGATGATGAACGGATTTTCCAAAACATATGCGATGACCGGGTGGAGAGTAGGCTATCTTGCGATGGATGAGAGGTTCATGAATAACATTTTAAGGGTACACCAATATTCTACAACTACGGGAGTGACCTTCATACAGGCGGCTTTGGCAAGGACAATGAACTCTGCGGAAGTTATGGCTGATGTGGACAGGATGGTCAAGGAGTTCGAAAGAAGACGCAATATTGTGGTTGAGGAGCTTTCGAAAATTGATGGAATCAGTTTTGTTAAGCCATCAGGTGCATTTTATGTACTTATCAATATCAGCAGAACAGGAATGACGGGTGAAGAATTTGCCAATCGTCTTCTTAATGAAAAATATGTATCCTGTGTCCCTGCGATTGCCTTTGGTGCTGAATATGGAGATTACATAAGAATATCTTTTGCCACCGGAGAGGATAACATACGCCGTGGCATATGCAGAATAAAGGAATTTGTTGATAATAACATGAAGTGAGGTGGGAATGATGCTTGATATTATTGTGAGAAATGCTTCGATTGTAGATGGAAGCGGTGAAAAAATGTACGTTGGTGATATAGGAGTGAAGGATGGAAAATTCGTGTCAGATGTGGCAGGCACGGGGGCGGCATATGAAATTGATGCCACGGGAAAGCTTATGACCCCCGGTTTTATTGACAGCCATTCTCACATGGATGCACTTTTAGGAAAGATGGATGAGGTCGCCGCCATAGCCAAGATTAATCAGGGCGTGACCACTGAGATTACAGGTCAATGCGGAGAAAGCAGATTCCCGCTTGTCGATACAGATGAGTATTTTAGAGAGATGAAGAGAATACCGAAGGTTGGAAATTATGCTTTCATGTGTGGACATTCAGCTATTCGTGAAAAGGTAATGCAGATGAATTCATCCGAACCGACTAAAGAACAGCTGCAGCTAATGAAAGATTATGTGAAAAGAGGAATGGAGAACGGAGCATTCGGAATGACCTCCGGACTTATTTATGTGCCGGGAGTGTATGCAAAAGAGGAAGAATTGATTGAACTGTGCAAGGTTGTACATGATTACGATGGTATATATGCAACACATATGAGAAGCGAATCGGACAATATTATACCTGCTGTAAAAGAGGCAATAGATGTTGCAAAGAAGGCAGATACAGCACTTGTAATATCTCATCATAAAATATGCGGAAAGCAGAATTGGGGCAGTTCAAAGGAGACTTTGAGATTGGTTCATGATGCAATCAACAGAGGAATGCGCATTACGATAGACCAGTATCCATATGAGGCATCCCAGACGGTTCTGTCAACATCCATTCCTCCGGAATACTTTACGGACGGATATGATGTTCTGTGCAGTATGCTTAAGGACAATAATGTGAGAGAAAAAATAAGACAAAGAATGACTGCGGAAAACATAGATTATAATTGCGGATATAGAAATGCCGGAGGATTCGGGGGTATTCTTGTTGTAAGCGCACCTAAGACCAAGGAGGCAGAAGGCTTGACAATAGAAGAATATGCTAAAAGGACCGGAAAAGATCCGTTCGATGCGTATTTTGATATTATTGCTGCAAACGGCAAGGATACAGGGGCAATATATTTTGTAATTAATCCGGGAGAAATAAATGCAATATACTTGGATGAGAATACGGTTGTCGGAAGCGACAGCAATATTTTCAGTGCGGATGGTCCCGTTCATCCAAGAGCATATGCAACGTTCGTGCGTTCTCTCCATCATTTTGTCAAGGAGGAGAAAATTATTTCACTGGAGAAGGCAGTATATAAGCAGACTTTTCTTACGGCACAGCGTTGGGGAATAAAGAATAAGGGCTTGATTAAAGATGGTTATGATGCAGACTTTTTATTGCTTGATTATGACAGGCTTGAAGATAGGGCAGTATATACGGACGGACGCAGACTCTGCGATGGAGTGGATGAGGTATATGTAGCCGGAACACTTGTATACAAGGATAAGAAGCTTACCGGAGCAAAGCCGGGAAAATGTGTACTTAAGGAAAGATAAAAGGGAGTGGAAATGTGATTGAGCTGACAACTGTTATCAATCTTCAGCTGATAATATTTACATTATTCATATGTGGATTTATCCTGAGAAAATTGAACATTATAGGAAGCGGAGCGAGAAAAGGATTAACAGATTTATTGATATATCTTATTCTGCCGTGCAATATCATACATTCATTTGAGATAAAGCTTACAAAGCAGATGCTCATGTGCGGTATGCAGGTATTGATTATTGCGAGTGTTATTCAGATATTGTCATATATTATGGGACTGTTTATGTACAATATGGCAGATGATAGAAAGAAGAAGGTCTTACGATATGCCACAATGTGTTCGAATGCAGGGTTTATGGGAAATCCCGTTATAGAAGGCTTATATGCGTCTGAGGGATTGGTGCTGGCGAGCGTCTATTTAATACCTCTTAGAATATTTATGTGGTCAGCAGGACTCTCTTGCTTCACTTCAACGTCAGCAAAAGAGGTGGTTAAAAAACTCTTAAAGCACCCGTGTATAATTGCCGTATGGATTGGATTTATTTTAATGTTCTCCGGGTTAAGACCACCGTATTTTCTTGATAAATCTATTACATATTGCAGTAATTGTACTCTTCCGGTATCAATGATTGTTATTGGAAGCATTCTGGCAGAGGTGGATTTTAAGAAAATATTCAAACCTCTTACATTTTACTATGCTTTTATAAGGCTCATTTTAATACCTGCAATTACGCTTCTGCTGTGTTATGTGTTCGGTACGGATGCAATGACAGCAGGAGTATGCGTGGTTCTTGCAGGGATGCCGGCGGGGAGTACAACTGCGATTTTAGCTGAAAAATATGACGGAGATTCAAAATATGCATCAGAGTGTATTTTTGTTACCACAATATTGTCGGTAGTGACATTGCTTATAGAGAGCTGGGTAATTCAATTTTTCTTCTGAGAATACACATAAGTTGAGTTCAATGTACTTTATTTTATTGCTTTCCTAAGATTAACCGCCAGCTCATAAGGAATCTTTAAGCTGCCTCTTCCGATGCCGAGCTTGATGTCAGGCTTGTTCGCACCGTGGTAATCACTTCCGCCGGAAATGAGAAGTCCGCATTCGTTCGCAATGCGTCGCACGGTTGTCTCATCGCCGCTGCGGTAGGTGGAGTAGATGCCTTCAATGCCTGTGAGACCGTGGCGCTTGAGGTACTGGCACAGCTTTAACAGTTCGCTGTCGGACATGTGGTAAAGTATAGGGTGGGCGAGGACGGCGACACCGCCGGCTTCGCGGATGAGCTCGACAGCACGGGCAGGGTCGGGCATCTGTCTTGATATATAGAATGGCTTGCCCTCTCCGAGGTATCTGTCAAATGCTTCGTTGGTGCCGGACACATAACCCTTGTTGACCATGTATCTTGCAAAATGTGCTCTTGTAAGCACAGTATCATCTCCGAACATATCGCGCATTGCCTCAAGGGAAATCGGCATGCCTGCATTATTCATCATTTCAATTAATTTCTCGTTTCTTCCATCGCGGTTATCGCGAAAACCCGCGATTTCAGTTAAGAAATGCTCATTCGTGTAATCAATATACAGTCCTACAATGTGGATTTCTTTATCTTTAATGTAGGTGCTGTTATACTTGGTGCTGATTTCTATGCCGGGAATAAGTTCAATTCCGGTCTGTTCTGCCGCATTCATAGCTTCATCAATACCTGCAACGGTGTCATGGTCGGTGAGTGCAAAGGCTTTAAGTCCGACTTTTTTTGCCTCGGCGACAAGCTCGGATGGAGTGAAGGTTCCGTCCGATGCCGTAGAATGAACATGTAAATCTGTGAGTTCCATAAGTTTAGTTCTCCTTTATAAATATTGTTATGGTGTTTAATGTCTATTGTTTAGTATAAGTAATGCATTATTATTAATTGTCTTCAATTCTTTTATTGATAGGTCCCGCCATAACGTCCTTTCTTTACAAATAAACCGATTGCATCGGTCTGCTCTACCCATTCACTTACGCTGGGTGTAAAAGTCAGTAATCCGGATTATTTTTTAAAGTGTTCAGATTCGAACACTTTATTATTGCGCATTTTTATCCTCCGCTGTATTTATTAATTCCTCATACTTAAGCTGATACGCAATCAGTCTCGGAATATATTCAGGAGGAGTTCGCCGTCCTGCTTCCCAGTCTTCCAAAGTGCGGACAGGAATGCCCGTATGCTCGGAAAATGCCTTGCGCGACATTCCGGTACTTTCCCTTAATTTTTTTATTGTATCAGCCATACTCATAATGAAAGACCTCGCATTGCGTTATTTTGTATTCATTATAGCATAAGCATATTGGTTTCGCAATGCGTGTTTTACGTTTCAAATATATTTATATCGGAATAGCCGGAAGGATATATATTATAAGATTTTCGCAGGTTTTAAAATATAATTCTTGAAAAATCCCCATTATACGTTATAATATATCCTAAGTGTGCCATTTAGGGTGAAGCCGGACGAATCGGCTTGGAAAGGATTTATAAAAATGATTAGTGCTAATAATGTAACATTACGAATCGGTAAGAAGGCTCTTTTTGAGGACGTGAATATCAAGTTCACACCGGGAAACTGCTATGGTCTTATTGGTGCCAATGGTGCAGGAAAATCTACATTCTTAAAGATTTTGTCCGGACAGCTTGAACCTTCTAAGGGTGATGTGACAATATCTCCGGGTGAGAGATTGTCATTCCTCGAGCAGGACCACTTCAAGTATGATGCATATAACGTACTCGATACGGTTATCATGGGAAATGAGCGCCTCTATCAGATTATGAAGGAGAAGGAAGCAATCTACGCGAAGGAGGATTTCACCGAGGAGGACGGAATCAAGGCAAGTGAGCTTGAGGGAGAGTTCGCCACGATGAACGGCTGGGAGGCTGAGAGTGATGCGGCCACTCTTTTAAATGGTCTTGGAATTGACACAGACCTCCACTACAAGCAGATGAGCGAGCTTAACGGCAGTGAGAAGGTTAAGGTTCTTCTTGCGAAGGCATTGTTCGGTAACCCGGACATCCTGCTTCTCGACGAGCCTACGAACCATCTTGACCTTGATGCCATCGCATGGCTTGAGGAGTTCTTAATCAATTTTGAAAATACGGTTATTGTGGTATCCCATGACCGTTATTTCCTCAATAAGGTATGTACACAGATTGCAGATATAGATTACTCAAAGATTCAGCTCTATGCAGGTAACTATGATTTTTGGTATGAGTCCAGCCAGCTTATGGTTAAGCAGATGAAGGAAGCCAACAAGAAGAAGGAAGAGAAGATTAAGGAGTTGCAGGAGTTCATTCAAAGATTCTCCGCTAACGCTTCCAAGTCCAAGCAGGCTACATCACGAAAGAGAGCTCTTGAGAAGATTGAGCTTGATGATATCAGACCATCAAGCAGAAAGTACCCATACATTGATTTCCGCCCTGCAAGAGAGATTGGAAATGAGGTGCTTACGGTAACTAACCTTTCCAAGACGGTTGACGGTATCAAGGTTCTTGATAATGTATCATTCATCGTAGGAAGAGAGGATAAGATTGCACTTGTCGGAAGTGATGAGCTTGCAAAGACTACACTTTTTAAGATTCTTGCAGGTGAGCTTGAGCCGGATGAGGGAAGCTACAAGTGGGGCATAACCACAAGCACGGCATATTTCCCTAAGGACAACACGAAGGACTTTGACTGTGACGATACAATCGTTGAGTGGCTTATGCAGTTCTCACCTGAGAAGGATGTAACCTATGTAAGAGGCTTCCTTGGAAGAATGTTATTTGCCGGGGATGACGGCGTTAAGAAGGTTAAGGTATTATCCGGTGGTGAGAAGGTAAGAGTTATGCTCTCCAAGATGATGATTATGGGAGCGAATGTTCTTTTACTTGACCAGCCTACCAACCACCTTGATATGGAGTCAATCACCGCACTCAACAACGGACTTATCAAGTTCCCGGGTGCCATGATTTTTGCATCGCATGACCACCAGTTCGTACAGACTACGGCTAACCGTATTATGGAGTTTGTCGGCGGTAAGATGATTGATAAGATTACAACCTACGACGAATATCTTGAGAGCGATGAGATGGCTCGTAAGAGACAGGGCTTTGTTGCACTCACGGAGGAGCAGCTTGAGGAGAATGACGCTGACACAGAGTAATCCGGGACAGAACAGATTACTTTGACGAAAGCTTTTTGACGGTAAGCCGCTCAGAAAAGAGGTTTAACATGGACAACTTGAATTTGACAGATAAAGTAGTGAACGCGATGATAGAGTATAACCGCGGCGATGCAAGACGTATTCAGCATTCGGTGAAGGTATATGAATTTGCGGCGCTCTTAGGACGCATGGAGGGAATATCGGAGAAGGAACAGCAGGTGCTTGAGGTCGCCGCTGTGCTTCACGACATCGGAATCCATATATGCGAGCAGAAGTACGGCAACTGCGACGGACGCAATCAGGAGATTGAGGGACCGGCGATTGCCAAGGCTATCCTAGAGAACATAATGGGGACTGAGGCTGACGAGGCTTTTGTCGGAAGAGTGTGCTATCTGATAGGACATCACCACACATACACGGGTGTGACGGGGATGGATTATCAGTTACTTATTGAGGCAGATTTCCTCGTGAATGCGTTTGAGGAGAAACTGCCTGTCGAAAACATAAGAAAGGTCAGAGAGAGCATATTTAAGTCGGATGCAGGCAAGAAGCTTCTTGATGATATGTTTGCTCTGTAGTGAAATAAAAAAAGTGCCTTAGGCACTTTTTTTGTTGCTCTTATTAAGCTCACGCACTATGTCCTCCATGCGCTTTTTGTCGAGGCGGTAGTACTGCATTGAGATGAGAGAGATTACCCATCCGATAATAGGAGTGATGCAGTAGAAAAATATTGTGCTCCAGAGAATCAGCGGTGTCATGGCATCGCCTACCTGCGGGAATGCGTTGCCGAAGCCTATGATGCTTAACATTATCCCGACAAAAGCCGTTCCGAGCGAGGAGACGAAGTTGTCCACAAAGGAGAAGAGCGCGCCCATAAGTCCGGGCACAAAGCGTCCGCTTCGGTAAAGCTCGTAGTCGGTGCAGTCGGCAATCATGGGTATAACCATGTTGTTGGTAATTGATTTGCAGCCGTTCAGGATAGCAAATACAGCAAAGAATAGAACGGTTATAAAATTGATGTGCCTTAGCGACACGGTGTTAATGTTGTCGCACATCAACAGCAGACCTATCAATGCCTGAAAAATGATTGAAGCCCATGTAAACCATATAAGAACCTTGCGCTGACCGAAATGTCTCGCGAGTGAGATTCCGAACACCACGATGAGGAGCGACGGAATGGCGGTTATTATTCCTATCAGCCCGTAGATGGAGTAATTGTTCATTATGATGCCATACATCATTACAGTGACTGCTGCGTGTGAGTACACAACGGAGGCAAATTTGTCCGTTGAGGCGGCAATCACAAGCATCTGTATAGGTCTGTTGTGCTTTAAAACATCAAGATAAGCGCGTATGGTCACGGCGTTTTCGTGCCCCGGTCCCTGTGGGAGAACGAAGTTCTCGTCCTTGTCCTTGCTCCATATTCCGATGATTGCGAGCAGCGTGCAGAGCATTGAGAGCACGACAGTCACGATTATGAACTCGGCAAAGAGCTTCGGATTGTTGAAGGAGCCGTAATGCGGAATGAGGCGCTCCGACAAATACAGAGCCACTCCGCCGTAAGCCGCGCTTATGAAGGTCGAATCAAAAAAAGTACATATCGGGCGCTGCTTCGGATCGTTGGTAATTATCGACTGTGCGGACTTGGTGTCAGCCGTCTGAAACGTGAAGGCGATAATAAAAAGTCCGTACACCAGTATAAAATAAGTTATTCTGAAGAATACGGGAATACGGTGCGTCGTAAAATACAAAAGGATGCAGCTCGACGCGAGCAGAATATTTCCGAGCGACATGAACGGGCGGAATTTTCCGAAACGCCCGTGAGCCTTGTCGATTATGTAGCCGACAATCGGGTCGGTTATGCCGTTAAACACACGCATGACCGTGAGAAGAAGCGAAATCATGACAACCGATATGCCCGCGATTCCGTTGGCATAGTACGAGACATACGCCATCATCGCGAGATAAAGGTTGGTTGCGCAGGTGTTGAGTGAGAAAAAGCCTATCTGCCACAGATGGGCTCTTTTGTATTGCGGTGTATTTTCATTTACTGCATTTTCAGGTAAAACATTTGTGTCTGTGTTCATATTATTTATCTCCGTCCTATATTCACATTATAATATATCTCATGATAAAAACAATACTGTGATTTGTAATTGCATAATGATTATGAATTTGATAAACTATAACCATGAATTAAAAATGAGGAATGAAAGAAAATGAATCTGCTTACAATAAAAGACATGTGCAAGGCATACACGGACAAGGTGCTCTTTGACCATGTTGATTTTTCCATAAATGAGAACGAAAAAATCGGTGTTATCGGAATCAACGGCACGGGCAAGTCCACGCTTTTAAAGATTGCGGCAGGGCTAGACACGCCGGATGAGGGAAGTGTGGTAAAGGGAAATAATGTACATATAAGGTACCTTCCGCAGAATCCTGAGTTCACTCCGGGAAGCACGATATATGAGTATGTAATCAAGGCAAACACGACTCCTGAGAACGAGTGGACGATAGAGGGCGATGCAAAGACAATCCTTGGAAAGTTAGGCTTTACCGAGTTTGACACCGTGGTTGACAAGCTTTCAGGTGGTGAGAGAAAGAGGGTTGCGCTCGCGGGAGCACTTCTTGCCAGGGCGGACATCCTCATACTTGACGAGCCGACCAACCACCTTGACAGATGGATGACTCAGTGGCTTGAGAATTACCTCACGGCGTACAAGGGCGCGATTCTTATGGTTACGCACGACAGGTATTTCCTTGACAGGGTGAGCAACCGCATTCTTGAGATTGACAGAAGCGGGATGTACAGCTATCAGACCAATTATGAGGGCTTCTTGGAGTTGAAGTCAGAGAGAGAGGCGATGGCTGACTCTACGGAGCAGAAGAGACAGAACATAATGAGGCGTGAGCTCGAGTGGATCAAGAGGGGCGCCAAGGCTCGTTCCACCAAGCAGAGGGCTCGAATCGACCGCTTCAACGACATGAAGGAGGCATCTGCGCAGGCGGCTGCGTCGAGAAGGGCGGAGTCGGCACAGCTCTCAAGTGTCTACACGCGAATGGGAAAAAAGACGATAGAGCTTAGAAATATAAGCAAATCCTTCGGGGACAGAACACTTATCAGGGACTTCTCGTATATATTTCTCCGCGAAGAGTCGGTTGCCTTTGTCGGAAAGAACGGCTGCGGCAAATCGACACTTATGAAGATAATAACGGGAGCTGAGAAGCCGGATAGCGGTGAGGTTGAAATCGGCGATACGATACGCATCGGTTATTTTGCGCAGGAGAACGGTGAGCTCAATCCCAATCAGAGGGTTATCGACTGCATAAAGGATGTTGCGGAGTATGTCCAGACACCTGAGGGAAGTGTGTCGGCATCACTGATGCTCGAGCGTTTTCTTTTTGACTCGACTTTACAGTATTCGCTTATAGGAAAGCTCTCGGGCGGTGAGAAGAGACGACTTTACCTTATCAAGGTTCTTATGTCGGCACCTAACGTGCTGATTCTTGATGAGCCGACGAACGACCTTGACATACAGACATTGTCTATACTCGAGGATTACCTTGAAAATTTTGCGGGAATAACGATAATCGTCAGCCATGACCGATATTTTCTTGACAGAACGGCGGACAGAATATTTGTGTTCGACGATTGCGGCAATATAACTGAGGAGGTTCATCAGGATGCCGATGAGATTCTCACAAAGATGGCATCCGCGCAGAACGCTTCCACATCGCAGGGAGGCGCGGACAAGACCTCTAAGGCTGCATGGAACAAGGGTGAGAGGGCGCTTAAGTTTTCATACACCGAGCAGAAGGAGTATGATACCATAGAGGATGACATAGCTGCCCTTGAGGAGAAGTTAGAGAAGCTTGATTCGGATATGGCGGCATTTGCCACTGACTTTGTAAAGCTGGGAGAGCTTGGCAGGGAGAAGGAAGAGACGCAGAAGAAGCTTGATGAAAAATATGTGAGGTGGGAGTACCTCACCGAGATTGCCGAGAAGATTGAGGCGGCAAAGAAAAAGGCCTGAGGGCGTAAAAATAATCGGAAAGTTGTGTGAGTTATATGAAAATACCTGAAAAGGCATCAATTACATTAAGAAATGCTCCCGATGTAAGCTTGGGAGTAAGAAGAACAGAGCAGGGATGGCAGTTCGGTATTTTTTGTGACGAGGCGGCACTACTTCTTACTCTGTTTGACAAGGAAGAGCCGGATGCGGGCATATGTATAGAGGTGCCGGAGACCTTCCGCAGAGGAAGAATATATTCATTTATTCTTGCAGGGGACGGGAATGAGGCTGAGCTTGATGGTCTGTGCTATGCGATAGGAGAGAATAAGAGAGCTGATATGTATGCACCGGAGTATTGCTACGCGGTGACTGGAAGTGATGGCAGTGCGAAGGGTGCTGACGCACATGGCGGCGATGATTTCGGCAGGAGCCGGGATGAGCTGTGCAGTGTGATGCGCGGCTTTGAAGTGCGTCATGCGGAGACAGGCGGGGATAACGGCTACGCGAAAAGGGATTTGACGGACAATCTTATTATATATAAGCTTCATGTCAGAGGCTTTACTAAGCTTGAGAACGGCGGAAGCTTCAGGGCACTTGCGGGAAAGGCATCATACATACACGAGCTTGGAATGAATGCGGTTCTTCTGATGCCGTGCTATGAATTTCACGAGGTTTCGGTGGTAAGAAACGACAGGAACAACCATTACGGAACCGGCTATGTGAATAGAATTAACTATTGGGGCTACACGGACGGCTATTATTTTGCGCCGAAGAGAGCTTACTGTGACGGGGACAACTGTATGCAGGAGTTCGCTGACATGGCAAACACATTTCATGAAAGCGGTATTGCGGTGTTCATGGAAATGTGGTTTCCACAGGATATGGCGCCTATGGCAGCGGTTGAGGTGTTGAGGCACTGGCACAATGTGTACGGTGTTGACGGATTTCGAATCATCGGAAGCGGAGGGCTTATGTACGCCGCAAGAACCGATATGACGCTGGCTGACTGCATACTTATCGGTGACGATTTCGGTGGGGAGAGTTTCCGTATCGGCTGGGTAAACGAGATATACGATGATAAAAAAAGACTGATTAGATATGACGAAGGTTTTATGGAGGCTGCGAGACATTTCCTGAGAGGCGATGAGGACAGTATCGGAAACTTCCTTCACAAGCTGACAAGGCATGAGGGAGGGCATCCGACCATCAACTTTATGGCTGACCAGAATTGTCTGAGTCTCATGGATATGGTAAGCTACGACCACAGGCACAATGAGTACAACGGCGAGAATAATTCCGACGGAAGGCGTTACAACATCAGCTTTAACTGCGGAGTGGAGGGAAAAACCAAGCGCGAGGTCATTCTGAGACAGAGATACAGAATGGTTAAAAATGCACTTGCTATGGTCATTTTATCGTCGTCTGTCCCTATGCTTGTCGCAGGTGATGAGTTCGGAATGAGCCATGGCGGAAACAATAATCCGTACTGCCATGACAATAAAATTAATTATATCGACTGGAACCTTTTGGAGAAAAATGCAGAGTTGTATGATTTTACAAGGGAGCTCATAAAGTTCAGGAATGAGCATAGCTGCATCCGTCCGGAGCATGATTTTTCGATGAACGACCACAAGATTAAGGGTATGCCTGACTTGTCCTGCCACAGTGAGAGGGCGTGGTTCCCGCTCATGGCGGAGTACTCGCACAATATCGGTCTGCTGTACTGCGGTGCTTATGCGGGGGAGCAGAAAAATGTGTACATTCTCTACAACATGCACAGCGAACCGCATGAATTTGCGGTGATAGACATGGCGGGCAAAAACTGGACATGCGTGCTGGCCTCGGATGCAACGGGTGTGATACGGGATGAGACCAGAAAGCGCATAAGGCTCTCGGCAGGCACGATGGCGGTGTTCGTCTCGGGCGATGCCTCAGAGACTTCGGCGGTATAGGTAAAGGCGTCCGCTTTTTCCGATGTGTTCAAGAACACCGAGGGATGTCAGGACATTAACGGCGGGCTGAGCCTGCGCGGCGGTCATGTGGCTCGCCTTTGCAAAATCCCTGACGGTGAAGTTTTCGGGAAGCTCGTCGGGAATAAGTTTTTTATAATCGGATACGGAATAGATGGTTTCACTCGCATAGAGAGCCGTAGGAATACGATCGCTGCGGGTGGAGCCTTTTTTTCTGTCACGGCTGTAGCCGTTAAGAAAGCGGTATTCCTCTAAGTCAATCAGCATAAGCAGCAGGTGAAAGTTGGGGTGTGAAAGATATGGCTTAATCTTATACAGCTCATAAAATACCGACTGGAATACACCTGTCCTTGGCGATTTGCGCGCAGGGCTTATCTCACCTGTCTCGGCATCAATCCACCTGAGGTATTTGATGTGCGGTATCGGGTACACGACCGTCACGGAATATTCAGGCAGAAAGGCATCAAGCTTGTTGCGCAGCTTGTTAAACTGTCTTGTCTGAATTTCGTAAATTCCGTCGGGCGTTCTTATGTCGGCGACATACCGCCCTGTCTTAACTTCGTGAAAGCTTGTGTCAGGTTCAAGGTAATGCTTTAACACCGAGTGAATGGTCTTTTCGCTGAGAGTACCGATGCCGTTTTCTATATGTTCGGTGTGGATTATTCTGTCGCACGCGGCAAGAAAGCGTGCTGCCTCGGGCGAGGTGTCGGTGCTTATCTGTGTGTTTTGAATTGTTTTTTTTCTTCCCATGATAACCCTCGTTTCTGACTTCAATATCATATTATATGGTATTATCGTGTTGAGGGCAATAAATTACGCATTTTTTACAAAACCTACACCTGTTCGTGATAGTTTAAAACAAGTCCCCTGTCTATACTGGATTATAGATAGAGGATTTATTTTTTTTGAATCACAATAGGAGGGATGATTATGCCGTCAACTTATGCGCACTACAGAATGGGAAAAGAAGTTTTGGAGGCATTGGAGGGGGAAGCGTGGCATGCAATAAGCATGTACCGCCAGCTTTATCTCATTGGTCTGCACGGACCTGACATTTTGTTTTACTACAAGCCGTTAAAGTCTAATGCTGTTAACAGGATCGGATACGGGATGCACGAAAGACCGGGAATAGAATTTTTCAGGCATGCGGTGAAGGTTATAGAGGGAAAGACGAATAAGGAGCCGTACCTTGCGTATATGTACGGTGTTATGTGCCATTTTGCGCTCGATGTGAGCTGCCACGGTTATATTGATAAGAAGATTGCGGAGAGCGGTGTTACACACGCCGAGATAGAGGTCGAGTTTGACAGGATGCTCATGGAGAGGGATGGTCTTAACCCGGTAAAGCACCCGCTTACCGACCATATCGTTCCAAGTATGAGAAACGCCAAGATTATAAGCTGCTTTTACGAGGGAACAACTCCTGAGCAGGTACAGGAGGCTCTAAAGGGCATGATTTATTATAACAGGCTTCTCCTTGCACCGTCGAGAATCAAAAGGCTTTTTGTGAAAGGAATACTTAAGGCGTCCGGGAATTATAGGGAGATGCACGGTCTTATGGTCAATTACAAGCCGAACCCTCTTTGCGCAGACAGTAATGAAAACCTTATGTATTTATACGATGATGCCCAAAACCTCGCGGTTAAATTGATAAATGAGTACCATGAACTTGATGGCTGGAATCCGGTATATAAGTATACATTCGGTTCAAAGCTTGTTGATGAAAACGAGCATGATAAAAAGAGTGAAAATAAATCGACGGACAATTCTGCGGGCGTGAAAATCATGCCAAAATATCATGATATAAAGGATGGTATGCTGGCATGAAACTGACGAGGGAAGAGAAAAACTGGATTCTGTATGATGTGGGAAATTCGGCATTTGTGCTGCTTGTCTCGACGATTCTTCCGATATATTTTAATTACCTTGCGCAGGGTGCGGGGCTGTCCGATGCACAGTATCTTGCATACTGGGGATATGCAGCGTCGATTGCCACCATAATTGTGGCTGTTATGGGACCTGTCATGGGAACCATGGCTGACATGAAGGGCGTCAAAAAAATACTTTTCACGGTGACAATGCTTGTCGGCGCGGTCGGCTGTATTCTGCTCGGCTTTGCGAGACAATGGTTCGTTTTTCTCGTAATATATATAATTGCCAAGGTCGGTTTCAGCTCAAACCTTATATTTTACGATGCGATGCTCACCGATGTCACAGAGGATGAGAGGATGGATGAGGTATCGTCGTATGGTTATGCGTGGGGGTATATAGGAAGCTGTATACCGTTCGTGATAAGTCTTTTGCTTGTACTCGGTGCCGAAAAAATAGGGCTCACCATGGAGCAGGCGATGATGCTTTCGTTTGCCATAGTTGCAGTGTGGTGGTTTGTCATGACGCTTCCACTCTTAAAGACATACAGACAGAAGCATTATGTTGAGAAAAAGCCTCATGCGGTGAGAAATGGTTTTGCGAGGATTGGAAAGACACTTGCAAATGCAAAAAAAGAGAAGAAGGTATTTCTGTTTCTGATTGCATTCTTCTTTTACATAGATGGGGTTTACACCATAATAGATATGGCGACGGCTTACGGCTCGGCACTTGGACTTGATTCCGTCGGGCTGTTGGCGGCATTGCTTGTCACACAGATTGTTGCATTCCCGTCGGCTATTCTTTTTGGCAGACTTGCAAAAAGATTCAGGACTGATAAGCTGATTCTCATCTGCATAAGCGCATATCTGTTCATCGCAGTATTTGCGATATTCCTTCACACACAGCTTCAGTTCTGGATACTCGCGATGCTTGTCGGAATGTTTCAGGGAGGAGTTCAGGCGTTGTCGCGTTCGTATTTTGCCAAGATTATTCCGTCAGAGCAGGCGGGAGAGTACTTCGGACTTATGGATATATGCGGCAAGGGAGCGGCTTTTCTGGGTACGACGGTTGTCGGTGTCGTCACACAGGCTACAGGCAGCATGAGCAGGGGAGTGGCAATGATTTCACTGTTCTTCATGGTCGGAATTGTATTTTTTAACATGGCGATGAAGGCCGGAAATGAGGAGACACGACAGAAGCGGACGGAAACAACGGTTGAGGAAAATTACAAATATCCTATTGACATAGTGTGAATAAAACAATAGAATAATAAGCTGAAAGTCAGGGTGTCAAAACATATTTGACACCCTGTTATTGTGTACATGAGTTATTGGATTGATTTGAGAAAGAGATGGTGAATTTGGATTTGAACGATAATTATAGGGCAGAAGCGGATATAAATGAACTTTCGGCATACATGGCAGCAGGGTATGAGCTGGTCGACGTGAGGGATGAACTTTCATTTGCCTACGGCAACATAAAGGGAAGTGTGAACATCACGAAGGATGAGCTTTGCGAACACGCGGAGGAGTATGCGGGAAGAAAGCTTCTCCTGTACTGCAAGAGAGGGGAGGCGAGCTTGGAGGCTGCGGAGGTGCTCAGAGAACATGGCGCGGACGCGGTGAGCCTTAAAGGCGGCTACCTTGCATGGCTTATGGCTGATATGCAGCAAAGGAGCGAGGAGAAGAGCGACGCTGAGTTTGCGGCGGAAGTCGAGGAGAGCATAAGAAAACGATTCAAGAAATCAATCTGGTCAAAGTTTACCAAGG
>UQZF01000009.1 GCA_900545455.1 uncultured Eubacteriales bacterium | reverse complement strand
GTACACTGGCACGAGAATGCTTATGAGCGGCATTTTGAAAAAATGCCGCTCATAAGCATTCTCGTGCCAGTGTACAATCCGCCGCGCGCGTATTTTAAGGAGATGCTGCTCTCAGTGCTCAACCAGACATATTTTCACTGGCAGCTCTGCCTCGTCGATGCGGGGACAAATAAGCTTCGCGGGCTTGTCGAGGAGCTTGCTGACGGCGATGAGCGCGTGTGCTATAAGGAAATTGACAACGCGGGTATAGCAGGTAACACGAATGAGGCACTTAAGATGGCGCAGGGAGAATACATTGCTCTCCTTGATAATGACGACACCCTGTCACCCGATGCACTGTATCACATTGTAGAGATGATTAATGCCGAGGAGCCCGATTGCCTGTATTCGGATGAGGATAAGATGGATGCGGAAGGAAAAAAATTTTTCTGTCCGCATATCAAGCCGGATTACAATCCCGTGCTCTTACAGAGCAACAACTATATCTGCCATCTTTTTGTGGTAAAGACATCGCTTGCGAGGGAGGTCGGAGGCTTTGACAGTGAGTACGACGGTGCACAGGACTATGATTTCATATTAAAATGCACTGAAAAGGCGGATAAGGTATCACATGTGAAGCGCGTGCTCTACCACTGGAGAACTCACGAGAGCTCGACCTCGGCAAATCCGATGTCCAAGATGTACGCCTACGAGGCGGGTAAAAAAGCCATAGAGGCGCATCTTAGCCGTGTCGGGAAGAAGGGCAGCGTAAGGATGCTCGACGATCTCGGCTTCTACAGGGTGGATTACGAGGACGGCAACGCGGACGATGACGGCAAGGGCGGACTTCCGAGTGTGCAGATTGTCGTGACAGGCGTGCGGAACAGTGAAAAGGCACAGAATTACTTTAAATATATACGAAGCAATACCTTATATGATAGCTTTAAGCTCTGCGCGATGGGTGAGCCCGATGCGGACAGGCTTGCGGGCTGTGAGTGCGACTACATCTGTGTGCTGAACGGCGAGACCAAGACCTCGGACAAGGACTGGCTTTTTAAGCTTGTCGCGTGTGCTGAGAATGAGATTGCCGATGCGGTTGCGGCAAAGCTTCTCGTGAAGCAGGCGTTTCCGCTCTGCGGGGCAGTGAACAGAACCTTCATCGTCTACTCGGGCGACGACTATGTTGATGCCTTCGGCAGACAGCGCACGAGCGCGGGAAAGCCTGAGTGGTACAAGGGCAATTTTAACAGAAATATTTTGCAGCGCAATGTAAGGACTGTGCCTAAGAATGCGGTGCTTTTAAGGCACGAGGAGTTTATGAGGCTTATCGCGGAGGAGTGGACATCACGCGATGATGCGGTCTATGTGTATGAGCCGGGGGTTGAGCTCTACAGATAGTGCGGACGCAAGATACAGAGACATAAATATAATATATTATATAATAGAAGGAAAGGAGATTGGATGGTCAGCGTAGTTATTCCTAATTATAATGGGGAAAAATTTTTGAAGGATTGCCTTGAAGCCCTAAAGAGGCAGACCTTTGAGGACATGGAGGTGATATTGGTTGACAACGGCTCGACCGACAACAGCGTCGGGACGGCGAAGGAGCTCTATCCCGAAATAAGAGTGGTTGAGCTTGGCGATAACACGGGCTTTGCCTACGCGGTCAACCGCGGAATCGAGGCGGCTTCGGGTGAGTATGTGCTGCTTTTAAACAACGACACGATAGTCTTTCCTAACTTTGTCAAAAATCAGTACAAGATGATAAAGGGCAAGCCCGATGTGTTCTCCTGCTCGGCGCTCATGATACAGAACGGGAACCGCGAGCTCGTGGACGACGCGGGGGATGAGCTTGCCGCACTCGGCTGGGGCTTTGCGCCCGACAGGGACAAGCCGGTGTCAGACTGCATGGTGCCGCATGAGGTGTTCTCCTCGTGCGCAGGCGCAGCCATATACAGAAAGGCTGTTTTTGATGAGATAGGAATGTTCGATGAGAGCTTTTTTGCCTACCTTGAGGACATGGATGTCGGCTACAGGGCGCGCCTTGCGGGATACAGAAATCTCTATAATCCGTACGCGAAGGTGTATCACCTCGGAAGCGCATCGAGCGGTTCAAGGCACAACGCCTTCAAGGTCGAGCTGTCGGCGCGAAACAGCATGCGTATGCTGAAGAAGAATATGGCGACATGGCAGTTCATATTGAACATGCCGTTTATCTTGGCGGGAATCACCATAAAGACGGCTTATTTTGCAAAGAAGGGGCTTGTGAAGGCATATCTTAAAGGCATCGGGACAGGGCTTTTCGGAAAGCTGTCAGGTGGGGTAAAGACAGCGGGAAAAGACGACACTTCGAGTGAGAGGGTAAGCGGATGTGCCGATGCTGTGAGCTGTCTGAAGCTTCAGATGTGGCTGTTTCGCGGAATGGTGAAGCGTATTAACTAATGATAGGGAGATATTTCCATGAATGACAAGTATCTTGAGAGAATTTCGGCGTGCTGGATTTTACGGGCATATATTTTTACCTGTCATACCCGACGGTTGTGCTTTCATCGCTCAGTGCCTTTTTTGGTATCGGCGGAATTGCATACCTGATTGCGTGCATCATGTATTACAAGCTCGTGTACTCTAAGTATTGGGAGAAGTGGGAAAAGGCATGAAAAAACGTATCATAACATGTATTACCTTGACAATGTTACTTTTGACCTCATGTGCGAAGCAGACGGCGGCTATGTGGAGTATGACGCATTGGGAGGCGACAGCGCATACAGGTTCATAGTTAATATTGATTAAATATGTTGAGGGGGTCATAACGGGACTATCCGGGAAAATGTAAGGGATAGCGCAAATGAACGATGTAAACCTAAAGAGGTGGATATGGAAGAAGAACTGATATTAAAGATAATAAATGAAAAGCTGGTCGAAGAATATATTCCACCACAGGTGTTATGCAGCCGTCTATGCAGTATGGATATTTTTAATAAGTATTGCGCAGGAGAAATGAAGATAGATTTTTTGACACTTAACGTTATGCTTGGAAGACTGGGAATGGATTGTTCTGATTTTGTTACTTGGGTTGACATGGAAGCTTATGAATATTTGAGTTGGCAGAATGATGTTATTCAATGTATATGTGAGAAGAATATATATGAGCTTAGATATCTTGTACAAAGCAGGGATAAAAAATCATCAGAAAAGATGAATGAAAGAGTTGTAGGTCAATTTGACAGTCTGATAAAGGGTATTATTGCATATGCGGAAGGCAAAAATGATGTGGCTGTGGAATTTCTGAATAAGGCTGTAGGCTATACAATTGATGAAAATAATATAGAAGAAAACTATATAGTGCTATTGTCTGAAAATGAAATATTTGTAATGCTGATAAACTACAGTTTAAGACTGAGATGCGCAAAAGAGGCAATGCTTGGTTCTATGTCAATAAAAAGTACAAATTAAAATGAGAGGTTCCACCGCTTATGCAGCCGGCAGAGCATTTACCTTTTCATACAGTTTCTCAAATTCGTCAGGAGACATATAGTCGCAATGACTATGAATTCTGACTGTGTTATAAAAGGTTTCAATATATTCAAAAACGAGTCTATAAGCATGGTTGTAGTTTAAAACATTGAACCTGTTAAGCCATTCTCTTTTTATTAAGGAATGGAAAGATTCGATGCAGGCATTGTCATAGGGATAACCGCTGTGAGAATAGCTACGTTGCATTGATTTAGTGGCTTCACGCCAAGCGTTTGAAACATACTGGCTGCCACGGTCTGAATGTATTATCAAAGGCAAATCGGTGTTACGACGAGCCTTAGCTTTATTAATTGTTTCAATTACAGTAGACACTTCCATGGTGTCTGCAAGAGTCCATGCAATGATTTTTCTAGAAAATAAGTCCATAATGCAATTAAGATAAACAAAGCCATTTTTAGTCCAAATATAAGTGATATCAGTACACCATACAGCGTTAGGACGTTCAGGATTGAATTGTTCATCGAGGATGTTGTGGAGTTCATCGCTAAAATCAGAATCTCTGGTAGTAGTGGTCCAAGGCTTGATCCACTGAGCTTTAATACCCATTTTGTGCATGTATTTACCTACTGTGCGTTCGGCAATAGTTTCGCCAGATTTGCGAAGTTCCTTGGTTATTTTAGGAGCGCCATAATTCTGTTTAGAATCATCATAGATGGTCTGGATTTTCTTTTTAACAGCTTCTTTGCGTTGCTTTGAAGGGGATACTTTTCGATTAAGAAAAGAACGGTATCCAGAGCGAGACACACCTAAAAATTTCAGCATTCCGGAAGTAGAGACGCGGTGTCCTGTTACTTTAGACGCCTCTACCTTTGCAGAAACTTCTGTATAGATAGCTTCTGTTAATCTTTCCCCAGAATGCCGATGGCTTTTTTTAACACATCGAGCGCATCCTGAGCATCACGGAGCTCACGTTTGAGACGGGCGATTTCTTTAGCTTCGTCTGATTCATAGTTACCGGATCCTCTGACTGGAATGTCGCCATCACAATTTCTGAACTGGGATTCCCAGCGAGCAAGGGTACTAATGCCTATACCGAGATTCTTGGCAACGTCAGCTTGGGTTAAATCAGGATGTTCCTTACGATAGTTGATAGCATCCAACTTGAATTGCTTTGTGTGTTGTGGTTTTTTACGTGACATAATGAATTCCTCCTCTTATTGATTATATAATACTTCAAATGAATTATCTCATTTTGTTTTGTACTAATTAGATGCTAACACTAGATAAAGAAATTGCGAAGTATGTATATGATGATAATGGATCGTTTAAATATACATTATGCAAAGAAAATGGTGTATGGGTAGAATGTGATAGACAGGATTTTGTCGGAAATGTTAATAAGGTACGTTTTAAACAGGCATATTATGACGAAGAAACAGGTTGGTATTATTGTGGAAGATATTATGATACTTCATGCGTTCGCTACATAGATGGTGCGGATATTAGTAATAGTGCAAGAAGGAGAGATGTTAATTTATTAGAGTCAAATAGTGCATTTACCATAGAATTTGCACCACAAGAGAAAATGCGTACATCGTATTCAGAGGTTGAGACAATCTGCAGAATACTATATTGTGAGGCGGGAACTTCATCATATGATTGGGATGCTGTAGCTTGGGCAGTGTACTATAGAATAAGAGACAATGGGAGGAGTGCGTTATCAGAACTCACTCAAACAGGAGAATTTTCGTCTTATACAAATGGACAATATATGTTTGACACAAGTAATTGGTATAATAAAAATAAATGGAATATATGTTACGAAAATGCACAAAATTTAATGAATAAATGTGCACCAAACAGGAGCGTGCCTTATATAACAAAACAAAAACATTTTAATAGTGTAAATACATTTGGTATGCATTATGATTCCGATGGTAGAAGTACACAATACTATGACAATAAATATATATATAATGTGGCTATTCCGGGAAGTACCATAATTCCGCCATCAATTATATATTCTGATTATCATAATCTGTACTCAAATAGTCAGGGACTATTTAATATCTATTTTTCATTTGAAAAATAGCAAATGACGGGAGGGAGCAGTTAAATATGCATGGTTTCTTAAAAAAAATGTGCCTTGCGGGCAGTATTCTTATGTTGATGCTTTATATGGTCAGCTGTCAAAAAAATAATACACATGATGTACAGGAAAGTTCCGCAGGGTTGACGGTAAAAGATATTTATGAACTTGATTTGGGCGAAACACCTGTGAAATGGACTGATGGCAGTCTTGAGATTGCGAAGAGCCTGTACACCGGATTTCAGCCTGCCGCTGTGAAGATGGACGAAAAATGGAAAAAAGCGCTGTATAGTGATGCATACGATCTGTTGATAGTAAGGGATGCGAATAACAATATGTACGATGTTTTCCATGGGGAAAGTATGGTAAGCGTTCCGATGACGCTCGGCTTTCCGCATGAAAATAATGTTACAATCAAATTTGCTGATATAAATGAAGATGGCAAAGATGAACTGTATATCGGTGAATATATTACAGGAACTTCGCACGAAAATGTCATAGAAATAGAACCATTTGCTGTTATAACTGATTCATATTCCGTTGTGGAAATAAATAAGCTGCTTAGAGTATATAAAGTGACATCTGTAGAGAAAGGTAGCGATAATCTGATAATCACAGCGGAGTTTACGATGCTTGATGGCAAAAAACTTACATACCGGTTTGCAGTCAGCGGCTCAGATATAGAATTATCAGAAGCAGAGGAAATGGATGTCGTCCGGATAGATACCATTGTATTAGAAAATGATGAGGGATATGCTGTGTCGTATGATATATGGTTCAGGCTTGCTTCGAGCGGAAAGGATAATGTGTATGTAAATATGAATATACCGTTAGAGTATGATGAAGAGTTAAATCATTATTGCCCTGAAGGAAATATTACGTTCGATTATCTGGTTGGACATCCGGCTGATTGGGGATAAAGACGGCTGTTGGAGCAGACAAGGGATGAAATATCGCGCTATATGTCTTGATAAGCGTTCGCGGATATGTTAAGATAAATACAATCCGTGGGCGCTTATTCTGTCTCTGCGAGGCTTGGGAATACGGCAGGCATACTCACGGAAATGTTTCGTATGCATCTATTGGGGGTGCAGGAAGGAGATAGCATGTCATACATGGATACCTACAAGCAGTGGTGCGAGAATCCTTACTTTGATGAGTCTGTAAGAGAAGAGCTTAAGTCCATTGCAGGTAATGAAAAAGAGATTGAGGACAGATTTTATAAGGATTTGGAATTCGGAACCGGTGGTCTTAGAGGAGTTATCGGATACGGTACTAACAGAATGAATGTATATACTGTAAGAAGGGCTACACAGGGACTTGCGAACTTCATTATCAAGGAAGGTGCGCAGGCTAAGGGCGTTGCCATTGCGTTTGACTCAAGAAGAATGTCTCCTGAATTTTCCGATGAGGCAGCACTTTGCCTTGCCGCTAACGGAATCAAGGCATATATTTTCCCATCGCTTCGTCCTACACCGGAGCTTTCATTTGCGGTAAGATACCTTGGATGTACTGCAGGTATTGTGGTTACTGCGAGCCATAATCCTCCTGAATACAATGGTTATAAGGTATACTGGGAAGATGGTGCACAGATTACCGCTCCTAAGGACAAGCAGATTATCACAGAGGTACTCAATGTAACAGATTTTAATACAGTTAAGACTATGGACAAGGAAGCAGCTAAGGCAGCAGGTCTTTACAATGTAATCGGCTCCGACCTTGACGATGCTTATATAGCAGAGCTTAAGAAGCAGATTGTTAATCCTGACGTTATAAAGGAGATGGGTAAGACAATGACAGTTGTCTACACACCGCTCCACGGAACAGGTAACATTCCTGCAAGAAGAGTTCTCAAGGAAATTGGCTTTGAGAATGTATATGTTGTACCTGAGCAGGAGCTTCCTGACGGTAATTTTCCTACGGTAAGCTATCCTAACCCTGAGGATCCGGCTGCATTCACACTTGCGCTCAAGCTTGCCAAGGAGAAGAATGCGGATGTAGTTCTCGCAACAGACCCTGATGCGGACAGACTCGGCGTATATGCTAAGGATTCCAAGACAGGCGAGTATGTATCGTTCACAGGTAATATGTCCGGTATGCTTATCGCGGAGTATCTTCTTTCACAGAAGAGGGCTAAGGGACTTATTCCGGCTAATGGCGCACTTGTCAAGACAATAGTTTCCACCAACATGGCAGATGCGGTTGCCAAGGAGTACAACCTTAAGCTTATTGAGGTTCTCACAGGATTTAAGTATATCGGAGAGCAGATTAAGTTCTTCGAGCAGCAGCATACATACCAGTATATGTTCGGATTCGAGGAGAGCTACGGATGCCTTGTCGGAACACACGCAAGGGACAAGGATGCCATCGTTGCCGTTATGGCACTCTGCGAGGCAGCAGCTTATTACAAGAAGCAGGGGCTCACTCTCTGGGATCAGATGATTAATATCTATGAGAAGTACGGCTACTACAGGGAGGGACTCAAGTCAATTACCTTGAAGGGCATTGAGGGTGTTGCAAAGATTAAGGAGATGCTTGACAATCTTCGTGAGCACACACCTGAGAAGTTCGGCGACTTCACTGTTCTCTCAGCAAGAGATTACGACAGAGACGTAATTGTTGATTTAAAGACAGGCGAGAAGAAGCCTACAGGACTTCCTAAGTCAAATGTACTCTACTACGATTTGAACGACGGCGCATGGTGCTGTGCAAGACCATCAGGAACGGAACCGAAGGTTAAGTTCTACATGGGCGTTAAGGGCACAAGCTTTGATGATGCCGAGAAGAAGCTCGCTGCATTGTCAGATGCCGTGATGAAGGTCGTAACAGGCGAGAATTAAAGCACCGCACGCATTTTTAATAATATTAGGTAACAACTGCGATGAGGCTGGCATGTCAGATATGTCAGCCTCATATATTGCGCGAAAGAGGTACAAAACACTCAAATGAAGGATTTAACACGCGGAAAACCAGCGAAGATAATACTCTACTTTGCACTCCCGATACTTATAGGCAATCTCTTTAACCTTGCCTACAACCTTGCCGACACGAGAATCGTCGGAACCTACCTCGGCAACGATGCACTTGCGGCGGTGGGCTCGATAAGCACGTTAAACGACTTGCTCGTGGGCTTCGTCGTAGGACTTGCCAACGGCTTTGCCGTCATAATGGCACAGCACTTCGGGAGCGGTGACAGGGAAAAATCGAGAAAGGTCTTTGCACTGTCAATACTTATGGGACTCATCGTTACGGCGGTCATAGTTGCGGGAAGCCTTATTTTTATGGGCGGACTTCTCGACTGGATGAATGTGATGGATGAGCACAGGGCGGCATCGACCGAGTACATCACGGTCATAATCGCCGGACTTTTCTTTTCAATCATATATAATGTGCTTGCGGGAAATCTGCGTGCGATAGGCGATGCGTACACACCGCTCATATTTCTCGTGATTTCGGCGGTGCTCAATGTTGTGCTCGACATAGTATGCGTAAAATATCTGGCTATGGGAGTCAGAGGTGCGGCGGTTGCAACCGTTGCGTCACAGGCGGTGTCGGCTGTGCTCTGTTTTGGATATACATGGAAAAAATATGCGTTTCTGCATTTTAACATAAAGGATTTCGTGCCTGAGAAGAGGTTCGTTAAGCCGATGCTCGAGAGCGGTATGTCGATGGGGCTTATGAACTCCCTCGTGGCATTCGGAACGCTGTCCTTGCAGACGGCAATCAACAGGCTCGGAACCAACACGATTGTCGCACATGCGGCTACGAGAAAGCTTACCAACCTGTATATGCTTCCTTTCAGCGTGCTCGGAACCACGATGGCAACATACAGTGGTCAGAACTACGGCGCAGGGTGCTATGACAGGATACGCTCGGGACTTAAAGTGGCACTCGGCTGCTCCTATATCTGGTGCGTGATAGTCACGCTTGCAAGCTATACGATATGTCCGTACCTGATTGTCGCGATAACAGACACGAGCATACAGGAGGTCATAGACACGGCATGTCTCTATCAGAAATTTGACACGCTGTTCTATCTGCTTGTACCTACAATAACAATACTTAGAAACAGCCTTCAGGGAATGGGAGATCACATAACACCGATTTTTTCCAGCGGGCTTGAGCTTGCCGGAAAGGTGCTCATAGCGATGCTTCTGACACCGATTATAGGGTACTGGGGAATAATCATTTCAGAGCCGATTGTGTGGGCTGTCATGGTGATTCCGCTCATTGTGAGCATGGTAAAAAGAATGAAAAGGGCGGGGACACAGGTCGGTGTCCATGTCGAAAAATAGTACATATATACTTATTGACTTTTTGAGAGTAACACTGCATAATGTATTTTGTACGTTGCAACAATACAAGATATTGTGGTTATTATATTTGGAGGGTTTACATGAAGATTATCAAAAGAAATGGCTCTGAGGAAGTATTTGATGTAGCTAAGATAGCGGCAGCCATCACGAAGGCGAATGCGGCTACGGACAATGCACCGCTTAGCAAGGAACAGATTGCAGAGATTGCCGACTATGTTGAATATAAGTGCAATAAGATGAATCGTGCCGTATCGGTGGAAGAGATACAGGATATGGTGGAGAACCAGATTATGTCGACAGGTGCATTTGATGTGGCGAGAGGATATGTGCGTTACCGCTATAAGCGCTCGCTTGTCAGAAAGGCGAATACGACGGATACGAGAATTCTTTCGCTTATTGAATACAACAATGAGGAGGTTAAGCAGGAGAATTCCAATAAGAACCCCGCTGTCAACAGCGTGCAGCGTGACTATATGGCAGGAGAGGTAAGCAAGGACATAACAAGAAGACTGCTTCTTCCTTCTGAGATAGTGGAGGCGGACGAGCAGGGAATCATTCATTTTCATGATTCGGATTATTATGCACAGCATATGCATAACTGTGATCTTGTCAATCTTGAGGATATGCTTCAGAACGGAACGGTCATCAGCGAGACACTCATTGAGAAACCGCACAGCTTTTCAACCGCATGTAATATCGCCACTCAGATAATCGCACAGGTGGCATCAAGCCAGTACGGCGGACAGAGTATTTCACTCGCGCATCTTGCTCCTTTTGTAAATATTTCGAGGGAGAAGATACGAAAGGATGTCATGGAGGAGCTTGCACTTTTAGAGTGCACACCTTCGGAGGACAAGGTTTCGGAGATAGTTGAGAACAGACTTAAAAAAGAAATCACCAAGGGTGTACAGACAATACAGTATCAGGTTATCACACTTATGACAACGAACGGACAGGCACCTTTCCTCACCGTGTTCATGTACCTCAATGAGGCAAAGAACGAGCAGGAGAAGGCAGACCTTGCCCTTATCATAGAGGAGACATTAAAGCAGCGTCTCAAGGGAGTTAAGAACGAGGCGGGAGTATGGGTTACGCCTGCATTCCCGAAGCTCATATATGTTCTCGAGGAGGACAACATCACCGAGGATTCCAAGTATTTTTACCTCACGGAGCTCTCGGCAAGATGCTCAGCAAAGAGACTTGTGCCTGACTACATCTCGGAGAAGAAAATGAAGGAGCTCAAGGAGGGCAACTGCTTCCCTGTCATGGGATGCCGAAGCGCGCTCAATCCTTGGAAGGACGAGAACGGCAACTACAAGTTCTACGGACGTTTCAATCAGGGTGTTGTCACAATCAACCTTGTGGATGTCGCACTCTCATCGGGCGGAGACTATACGAAGTTCTGGGAGATATTCGACGACAGACTCGAGCTGTGCTACCGCGCACTCATGTGCAGACACAACAGACTTAAAGGAACACTTTCGGACGTGGCACCAATTCTCTGGCAGAACGGAGCGCTTGCAAGACTCAAGAAGGGTGAGAAGATAGACAAGCTTCTCTACGGAGGCTACTCGACAATATCGCTCGGCTATGCAGGACTTTATGAGTGTGTCAAGTACATGACGGGACTTTCCCACACATCACCTGAGGCAACACCGTTTGCACTCTCGGTTATGGAGCACATGAATGAGAAATGCAAGGTATGGACAGAGAACACGAACATTGCGTTCAGCATTTACGGTTCTCCTATTGAGAGTACTACATACAAGTTTGCAAAGTGCCTTCAGAAGAGATTCGGAATAATTCCGGGAATAACCGACAAGGGTTACATCACCAACAGTTACCATGTACATGTAACTGAGCCGATTGATGCTTTCTCGAAACTTGCCTTTGAGTCAAAGTTCCAGGCATTGTCGACCGGCGGTGCCGTAAGCTATGTCGAGGTTCCTAACATGCAGAACAACATTCCTGCGGTTATCGAGGTAATTAAGTTCATATATGATAACATCATGTATGCCGAGTTGAACACCAAGAGCGATTATTGCCAGAAATGCGGTTTTTCGGGTGAGATTCAGACGGTCATTGATGAGGACAAGAAGATTGTCTGGGAGTGTCCTCAGTGTGGCAACAGGGATGAGAACACACTCAATGTCGCAAGACGTACCTGCGGCTACATCGGAACCCAGTTCTGGAATCAGGGAAGAACGCAGGAAATCAGGGAGAGAGTGCTCCACCTGTAATATATTTTGAACAGAATAAGCAGTATTTCAGAGTGAATGAATTGTGAAGAGATTTCTCAATTCATTCACTTTTTTATCACAAAAAGAACACAATTCGTTGTTATAGTGTACTCATAAAAGAGAGAGGGAAACATAAATCCCTCAGGATAAATACGGAGGTACACGGATATGGATAACAACGAATATGGATTTAACAATATGAATGATGATTCACAGAACAATGTAAATGCAGCGGAGAACACAGCTTCAACACAGAATACGGACTCCTACAATATGTATTCCTCATACAGCCAGCCTGTATATGAGGCATCCGGGAAGTCTGAGAAGAAGTCAAAGAAGCAAAAGGGCGAGAAGAAGAGACCTTGCTTTTTTATAAGAGCGGTGAGAGGTGTCGCCTGTGCGGTTGTAATCGGTGCGGTTGCCGGAGCATCCTGCTACGGTGCGATGTATGCGGGATACATTAACTTCCCTGTCAAGGGAAACAGCGAACTCACCGATGAAGAACTCGGTCAGATTGCAAGGGAGTTAAACAAGAACTACCTTACAGGCACGGCTTCAACGGGCTCAACATTCACCAATGTATCATCAAGCTCGGTTTCATCGGGAACCACGGTGCTTGACGTATCAGACATAGTTGACAATGTAATAAGCTCGGTTGTTGCGATAAGCGGTACCGAGACAGTGACAAGCGGTTATTCGGGATTCAGTTTTTGGGGAAATTACCAGCAGTCATACGAGGCGAGCGTGAGCGGTTCCGGTATTATAATCGGAGCCAACGACACGGAGCTTCTGGTTGTGACCAACGCACATGTTGTTGACGGCGTTGACAATCTCAAGGTTACATTCGGTGATGGTGCCGAGGTCGACGCGGTTGTAAAGGGAATGAAGTCGGACAGCGACCTCGCGGTTGTAGCGGTTAAGCTTGACGACATAAGCGACTCCACGATGTCCGCAATCTCTATAGCAAAGCTTGGTTCCTCAACAGAGGTCAAGGTAGGTGAGGCGGCAATCGCAATCGGAAATGCGGCAGGCTACGGAATATCCGTTACAACAGGTATTGTAAGTGCCGTTGATAAGTCCCTCACAGTGGATAATGTCGTATATGAGGATCTTATTCAGACAGATGCCGCAATCAATCCGGGTAACAGCGGCGGTGCCCTCTTCAACGCACAGGGCGAGGTTATAGGTATCAACTCCGTTAAAATGACAGATACCAAGGTTGAGGGCATGGGCTATGCAATTTCAATCGATTCGGTTAAGGATATAATTGACGACCTCTCAACACAGACAACGAGAGTTGCGCTCAACAACGATGAGAGAGGCTACCTCGGTGTATCGGGCAACACGGTTACATCCGAGATTTCAAATACCTACGGATGGCCTGAGGGTGTGCTTATAAAGAGCATAACAGAGGGCTCGGCTGCCGAGAATGCGGGACTTGAGGTTAACGATGTAATCACAAGCTTTGACGGCAAGGAAGTTGACTCATGGGAGACACTCGTCAACATGATGCAGTATTACGAGGTTGGCGAGGAGGTTGAGCTTACCTACTCGCGTTTTGAGAGAGGAAGCTATGTGGAGAATACCGTCACGGTTACTCTCACTGAGAGACCTCAGACGAGCAGATAATGATATGATAAATCTATCAAAGATATAAGTGAAAGCAGGTACAAAATGCTTTAACGGCATGAGTATCTGCTTTCGCTTTTTCTTGCATTATTAAAGTACTTTGTGTATACTGTATTAATAGTTGAGAGCAGACAGCTCGGAAATGAGGAGTACTTATGAAAGATTTAATCTCGGTTGTCGTACCGTGCTACAATGAGAGTGAGGCACTTCCTAAGTTCATGGAGGTATTGGAAGGAATCATTGTCAAGATGAATTACGTCGATTTTCAGGTCGTTCTCGTGAATGACGGATCAAGGGATAACACTCTTGAGGTTATGAAGAAAATATCTGCGGAGCATTCCGTTGTTAAATATGTGTCCTTTTCAAGAAATTTCGGCAAGGAGGCAGCAATGTATGCGGGACTTGCATACGCCGACGGCGATTATGTGGCGATAATGGATGCTGACCTTCAGGATCCGCCTGAATTTTTGGAGGAGATGTACAAGGCTGTTACAGAGGAGGGCTACGACTGTGCGGCTGCACGCCGTGTGACGCGAAAGGGAGAGCCGCCGATAAGGTCATTTTTTGCGAGAATGTTCTATAAGCTCATGGCAAAGATGTCGACGACCGAGGTTGTGGATGGAGCAAGAGACTTCAGGCTTATGAACAGAAAGTTTGTCGATGCACTTTTAAGCTGCCGCGAGTACAACAGATTTTCCAAGGGAATGTTCGGCTGGGTCGGATTTAAGACCAAGTGGATTGCCTACGAGAATGTTGAGCGAGTTGCCGGACAGACGAAGTGGAATTTCTGGTCGCTGTTTAAGTACAGCATTGAGGGAATTGTGGCGTTTTCGACGACGCCTCTTGTCTTTGCATCGTTTATAGGAATATTATTCTGTCTCATCGCTTTTATAGCGGTGCTGTTTATAGTGATAAGGAAGTTTGCGTTCGGAGATCCGGTTGCCGGGTGGGCTTCAATGACATGTATAATTACATTTTTAGGAGGCTTACAGCTCTTCTTCATGGGTGTGTTCGGGCAGTATCTTGCCAAGGCATATCTGGAGGTCAAGGACAGACCTATATACATTGTCTCTGAGACTGATATGGAAGGAAAAGAAGGAGTAAGATATGGCGGAAGATAATAATAAGAACAACAATAACAATACAGATAACCATGATGATGAATATGAGAAAGTATGCTCAATATGCAGACGTCCCGAGAGCAAAGCAGGCAAGATGATCCAGATGGGCATGGGAATATATGTGTGTGCAGACTGCATGCAACGTTCAATGGATACCATCATGAAAGGTGACTTCAATTATGATGATATGATGAAGCTCTCTAAGGACATTCCGGGTATTCATTTTATGAATATGGCTGATTTGGGCGGAGAAATTCCGAACAAGCAGAAGATTAAGAAAAAGAAAGAGGGAGAGAAGAGAGTACCTCTTATCGACCTCAAGGATATACCGGCACCGCACAAGATTAAAGAGAAGCTTGATGAGTATGTTATCGGTCAGGAGTATGCCAAGAAAGTAATATCGGTTGCTGTTTATAACCACTACAAGAGAGTTGCGACCGATACAATGGACTCGATAGAGATAGAGAAGTCGAATATGCTCATGATAGGACCTACCGGAAGCGGTAAGACATATCTTGTAAAGACACTTGCAAGACTTCTTAATGTTCCGCTCGCGATAGCCGATGCGACCTCACTCACGGAGGCAGGATATATCGGAGATGATATCGAGAGCGTCGTATCTAAGCTTCTCGCCGCTGCCGACAACGATGTAGAGAAGGCGGAGCAGGGAATTATCTTTATTGATGAGATTGACAAGATTGCCAAGAAGAAGGAGACGCACAGCAGGGATGTGAGCGGTGAGTCCGTTCAGCAGGGTATGTTAAAGCTCTTAGAGGGAGCTGACATAGAAGTGCCGGTTGGCTCTAACAGCAAGAATGCGATGGTACCGCTTGTGACGGTCAACACAAGAAACATTCTGTTTATCTGCGGCGGAGCTTTTCCTGACCTTGAGGACATTATTAAGGAACGACTTAACAAGCAGGCTTCAATCGGATTTATGGCTGACTTGAAGGACAAGTACGACAACGTGGACAACCTTATTTCACAGGTCACGATAGAGGATTTGAAGAAATTCGGAATGATTCCGGAGTTCCTCGGACGACTTCCTGTTGTGTTTACGCTTGATGCGCTCACGAAGGATATGCTTGTCAAGATTTTAAAGGAGCCTAAGAATGCTATTCTCAAGCAGTACGAGAAGCTTCTTGAGCTCGACGAAGTTAAGCTTGAGTTCGATGATGACGCTATAGAGGCGATTGCGGAGAAGGCACTTGAGAGAAAGACAGGTGCGAGAGCACTTCGTTCAATCATAGAGGAGTTCATGCTCGATATCATGTATGAGATACCTAAGGATGACAATATCGGCAAGGTGACTATAACAAGAGCATATATCGAGAAGAAAGGCGGACCGCTCATTGAGATGAGAACAGCGGGACTTTTGCCGGGATAATACAATCGAATCAGGGAACTGTATGACACAGGGATTATTTTTAGGAATAATCTCTGTGTTTTTTTTATAAAATTAAAAAAAATCCAAGGGAAGAACTGTGGACAGATGCGCAGATTATTTTACAAATGAGGATTACATAGACCTTCTGTACCGACGCTCCGATGAGCCGGACCCTGAGGCGGCGGGCTACAGGGATTTCTGCGTGAGCGTGATTGACGACAGATGGGGGATAATACACATAAGCAGAGACGAGCTTGGGGATATAAACTATGAAAATTTTGGGTACACATCCTTTCCGATAGTCTACGGAACGCAGGATTATGGCGCGATGGGGGCAGCAGGCATCACGCAGGTGAGGGAGCAACCGTTTCTCATGCTTCGCGGGACAGGGACGCTTATAGGCATAGTAGATACCGGGATAAAATATGACCACGAGGCGTTTGTGAGGGAGGATGGCAGCAGCACCATAGAGGCGGTGTGGGACCAGACCGCGGAAAATGCGGGCGGTGATGGGAATGCGAGTGGTGAGGAAAATTCTGAGGCGGAAAGCAGGGGGAACATAAATAGGGAGATGGAGCTTGACGGCTTGGTGCCATACGGGAGGGTATACTCCAACGCTCAGCTTAACGAGGCACTTGCGTCGGACAATCCTCGTTCCATTGTGCCCGTCACGGACGAGGCAGGCGGACACGGTACGATGCTTGCGGGACTTGCGGCAGGGCAGGAACGCCCCGAGAAGGGATTTACGGGGGCGGCACCCGGGGCGGGACTTGTGGTTGTAAAGCTCCGTCAGGCAAAACGGTATCTGAGGGATTTTTACCTTGTAAACGATGAGGCACTGTGTTACTCGGAGATTGACATAATTCTCGGCGTAAGGTTTTTAGAGGATTACGCGAGGGAGGCGGGAAAGCCCATATCGATAATAATAGGGCTCGGAGCCAACATATCATCGCACAGAGGGAGCACCGTGCTTTCAGACTTTTTAAACAATATCGGCAGGAACATAGGGAGGAGTGTGACGACGTGCACGGGAAACTACGCCAACAGCAGGCTGCATTTTCGGGGAAATCTGCTCCCTGATGCCGAGTACATCCCGATAGAGATAAGGGTTGGCGAGGGAGAGAGAGGCTTCTACTGTGTGCTGTGGTCGGAGCCGCCCGAGGTGTTCTCGCTTGAATTTATCTCGCCGATAGGGCGCGTGGAGCAGAGGGTTCCGCCGAAGGTCAATGAGAGGACGACGCTAAGATTCATACTTGAGGGGACGCAGATAGAGATATTCTACGGGCTTAATCAGGCGGTGTCGGGGCTTAATTTTGTGACACTTAGGTTCATTACACCGTCGCCGGGGATATGGACGATAAGGGCTTACGGCTACTCGGTGCTGTCCGGCGGCGTTAATATGTGGATCAACAACAGGGAGTTTTTGTGGTCCGACACCTATTCTTTGCAGCCCGATCCCTACAACACCATAACCGATCCCGGCAATACGGACGTGCCGACGACGGTCGGAGCCTACAATTACAGGGACGGAAGCATATATATAGGGAGCGGCAGGGGGACGGCGGCGTACTCCGACTACAAGCCTGACATTGTCGCCCCGGGGGTAAATGTCCTCTGCCCTGCCACATTCGGGAGAGATGCCTACGGTCAGATGAGCGGCAGCAGTTTGGCGGCTGCGATAGCGGGCGGAGGTGCAGCGCTCATCCTTGAGTACGGGATTGTGAAGGGCTTTTATCCGTATATGCGCTCCTACACGGTGAAGAATTTCATGATAAGCGGCGCGGACAGGAGGGAGGGCTACAGATACCCCGACGCGCTATTCGGCTACGGTACACTTAATGTCTACAAGGCGATAGAGAGCATAAGAAAATGAAAGATTGTCTAATATTTATCTTTCGTTGACTTTAGTGTGCTAAATCGCGTATGATATACATAACTATGTTAATTTGTATGGGATAATATCTTATAAAATAAAAGCGGCGCGTAAGCGTCGGCGGAATGGAGAATATGTATGAGCAGACTTAAGATTGCCACAGCGAATGTGGCAGGGCAGACTGTAGAGAGTCTGTACAAGGATCTTGAGCGCATCATCTTCTCCACACCGACCACAAGTACCGTGCGGTTGACCAGCTTGAGTTCTAAAATACGATTATGAAATATAAGAGAGGTTACAGCGTTCGCGCTGTAACCTCTTTTTGTTGCCAAATATATGGAAATAGGGTATAATTTACTGCAAAGTGGGTAAATTTCACCACAGGCGGATTTAGGATTTGCGGCGGTGGATAAGCTCTGGGAAAGGAATATATTTCGATGGTTTTTTCTTCAACAGTATTTTTGTTTTTGTTTCTGCCGGTTGTGATTGCGGTTTACTATAACCCTTTTGTAAAAAAGAGGGGTTTTCGTAATATAGTGCTTCTGCTCGCGAGCCTTTTTTTCTACGGCTGGGGCGAGCCTGTTTTCGTGTTCCTTATGATTTTGTCGATTATCGTGAACTGGGCGCTTGGACTTATGGTTGACGGCATGAGAAAAAAAGGAAGCGCGAGGGGAATGAAAACGGCAATGGTGCTCTCCGTCGTGTACAACTTGGGACTCATGTTCATATTTAAGTACTTAACCTTTGTCACTAAGAATATAAGCTATCTTATTAATAACGACAGCATTGTTGTGAACATAGCACTTCCGATTGGAATATCGTTCTTCACGTTCCAGCTCATGTCATACGTTTTCGATGTCTATTACGACACGGCGAAGGTGCAGAGGAATATCCTCTATGTGGGACTCTATGTGTCGATGTTCCCGCAGCTCATCGCAGGCCCTATCGTAAGGTACGAGACGGTCGCCGATGAGATAGAGAACCGCGTTGAGAACAAGTACGATTTTGCCGAGGGCTTCGGTCGCTTCGTTGTCGGACTCGGCAAGAAGATACTCATATCGAACTATGTCGGAAAGGTTGCGGATATTGCGTTTGCGACCGAGGGCGGAATGTCGGTTGCGATGGCGTGGTTGGGCGCGGTTGCGTACACGCTCCAGATTTATTTTGATTTTTCGGGATATTCTGACATGGCAATCGGACTCGGAAGAATGTTCGGCTTCCACTTCCTCGAGAACTTTAATTTCCCTTATGTATCAAAGTCGATAACAGAGTTCTGGAGAAGATGGCATATAACGCTCAGCACATGGTTCCGCGACTATGTGTATATACCGCTTGGCGGAAACAGGGTGAGCAAGGGCAGAAATATATGGAACATATTCGTAGTGTGGTTTTTGACGGGTGTGTGGCACGGCGCCAACTGGACGTTCATCGGCTGGGGACTTCTCTACTTCGTGCTTTTGATGTTTGAGAAGCTCACGGGCTTTCACAAGAAGAACGGCTGGTATATGCACATATACACGATGTTCTTCGTCATACTCGGATGGGTGCTTTTCAGAGCCGACAGCATAACGGCTGCGGCAAGCTATATGGGAAATATGTTCGGCATAGGTGCAACGGGCTTTGTTGACGGAACCTTTATCGACTGCATAAAGAACTCGGCTGTTGTGTTCGTGGCGGCGATTTTATTCTCCTTTCCTGTCGTAAAGAAGGTCGGAGCGCTGCTTGAAAATAAGCCTGCGGTCAAGAACGTGCTTGCGTCCGTCTGCATGGTGCTCGTGTTTGTGGTGTCACTTCTTATATGTATCAAGGCGACCTACAATCCGTTCATTTATCTTAATTTCTAAGGGGAGACTGCCGTGAAAAAAAATAGTATTAATAATGATACAAAAGAAAAGCAGGGACAGAATATGGGAAAGGGCTACCGCATAACCGCGATGTGCTGTGTCGGCGTGCTCTTTGTGATGCTTTTATTTATTCTGCTTAGAATTGTAATAAAGAATGTCGTGTATGAAAAATTTGGAATATACAATCCCGTTGTCGCATTCTTTCTTGAGGGCGACAACGATGTGGATGTGGCAGACGATACGAGCGGCTCAATCACCATAGACTGGGCGAGCATATATCCTTATGCGAAGGAGGATCTGTACGTCAACATAAGTAAGAATCAGAGCCTCCTTGAGAAGTACAACGGGCTTGTAAGCAAGGTAAAGTCGCAGGCGGAGTGGTATGCCACCGACGGACTTCCGATGCAGACGAAGCTCACCGAGCTTGCGGCAGGGTATGAGAGCCTTATCGGCTGGCAGGTTCAGGAGGAGGACTATGACGCGGTCATCACGTTGAGAAACGGTTATCTCACCTGCATAAGCCCGGTAAGAAGCGATGAGGTCATTTCGGAGATAACGGACAGCACCGCAGGCTTCAGAGATTTTCTTGCGGAGAGGAACATCAACCTTATGTATGTCATGGTTCCCTTCCTCATCGATACGGTTGACACGGAGCTTCCGCTCGGAATAACCGATGCGACCAACGATAACGCGGACAGACTTCTTGAGAGCTTTGGGAAGAGCGGCATCGATTATCTTGACTTGCGCGCCTGTGAGAAGGAGGACGGTTTAAGCCACTATGACATGTTCTACCGCACCGACCACCACTGGAACGCGAGAGCGGCTATCTGGGGTAGCGGACGCGTGGCGGAGAAGCTCTCCGAGCTCTACGGCTACAAGTACACGCCTGAGCTTTTTGACATCAATAATTACACGAGCAAAATATATGAAAAGACATTCCTCGGAAGCTACGGAAGAAGAGTTACGTTGAGCAAGGCTTCACCTGAGGATTTTGAGATAATGTACCCAAACAACGGCATGACCTTTCACCTTGTAATGCCTGAGAAGCAGCTCGATGTGACGGGAACATTCGACGAGGTATTTATCGACTATGACAAGCTTAAAATCACGGACTACTATGAGATGGATGCCTACAGCGCATACATAACTCTCAGAAGATATGTTGCCGTGATAGAGAATGAGAACGCGGCAAATCCCGACAAGAAGATTCTCATTCTAAGGGATTCCTTCGGTAACAATTTTGCGCCGTATTTTGCGCAGCAGTACGGAACGGTGGAGCTTGTGGATGTAGCCGACTTTACGGGAAGCATCAAGAGCTATATCGAGGAGTCGAAGCCTGACACGGTGCTTCTTCTCTACAATCCGACCATGATTGAGCCGATTGACTGGAGCTCCTACACGAGCAGCAAGTTCGATTTCAGATAACGATATAAATGAGTACGGGTGTGTGGAAGCACTCAGAAAAGAGGAGATATAAATATGAAGGTATTGTGGCTTATAAATGCCCCGATTCCGGCTCTTTGTGAGAAGGCAGGGCTCCCGGTGCAGGTCAAGGAGGGTTGGATTGACGGACTGTACAATTCACTCATGGGACTTGTAAAGGAAAAAGGCGAGGATTTAAAGCTCGCTATAGCCTTCCCGCAGTTTAGCAGCAGGGAGACGATTGAGGGGGAGCTTGACGGTAACTCCTTCTACGGTTTTTTTAAGGAGGAGGACAAGCCATACAAATATAATGCAAATGTCGAGGCGCGTCTTAAAGAGATTGTAAAAAAGGTTGAGCCGGACGTTGTACATATTGCGGGGACGGAGTACGACCATGCCTGTGCGATGGTAAGAGCCTTCAACAAGCCTGACAGGACGGTCGTGTCGATTCAGGGACTCACGAGCGTGTACGCAAGACACTATATGGCTGATTTGCCGATAAGTGTCAGATACGGCTTCACATTCAGGGACATGTTAAAGCTTGACAACCTCTTTTTTGACAGAAAGAAATACTATAATAGGGGAAGGCTTGAGAAGGAGACCATAAGAGGGGCAGGGCACATAATCGGCAGGACAGACTGGGACAATATAAGTACAAGGCTTATAAATCCGAACGCGGAGTACCACTATTGCAGCGAGATTTTGAGAAGTGATTTCTACGACGGAAGCCGCTGGAGTGCCAAGGAGTGCGATAAGCACAGCATCTTCGTGTCACAGGGCTATTATCCGATAAAGGGGCTTCACTATATGCTTGAAGCCTTAAACGACATAAGAAAATTCTATCCCGACGTGCGCTTGAAGGTCGCGGGCGGTGTTAAGCTAAACGATTCGGGCTTAAAAAATAAGCTGAGACAGAAAAATTATCAGCGCTATCTCGCAAAACTTATCAAAAAATATAACCTCTCCGAGTGTGTGGAGTTTCTTCCGCCGCTCAAATCGGAGCAGATGAAGAAAGAGTATCTTAAAAGCAATGTATTTGTCTCACCTTCTTCGATTGAGAACTCGCCTAACTCTCTCGGCGAGGCGATGATGCTCGGCGTGCCTTGCGTGTCCTCGCTTGTCGGCGGTGTCGGCAATATGCTCAAAAATGAGGTCGAGGGGTATGTGTACCAGCACGACGCACCGTATATGCTCGCGTGCTATGTCATGAAGATATTCGATATGCAGGAGCGCGATGCGGCGGCACTTGACGCGATGACGAATGCGGCATCACTCCACGCGGAGCAGCTTTTTGACAGGCGTAAAAATGCCGGAAACATGCTTGAAATATATGAGCGGATATACAGTGGAGGCGGCAATGAATAAAAAAGTATGGTTGCGTATCGGGACAATCGAGGCTGTGATTCTGATTGTGCTCGCTATCCTGCTTGCGGTTCCGAATGTGAACAGGACATTCAACGCCTCCGACATGGAGCATCAGCTAGGGGAGCTTCGCGAGGATGCCGTATATGCGGACAGTGAACTCTCATCGGGCGGCTGGTTTGTGGCGACGCCAAGGCTCACGCTCGGCTACGGTGTCTACAATGTCACGGTTGAGTACGAGAGCAGCGCGGATGACAGCCTTCTGTATTTTGCCTCCGAGTCGGTGCAGGCATCGGAAGTAAGAAATATGGACAAGTACCACTCGGGCGTAGTCAGTCTTGCGGCGGGCAGCACGAAAAAATCCATGGAGGTGTATGTGAACATACCCGACAAGGATTATCATATAGGCTGTGTTTTCGGCGGAACGGGAAGTCTTGCGATAAAGAGCATCACGATTCACAAGACGGCAGGCGGTACGCTGAAGGGCTGCCTCATATATATATTGACGGCGGTTATTGTTGACCTTCTGATTCTGTTCTGCGATAGAAAAAAGAGGGGGCTCATAAAGGATGAGAGCATCCGCGTGTTCTTCGCATTGGGAATCACGGTTATATTCTCGTCGATGCCACTGTTTGTGAGCTTCGTGGTCAAGGGACATGACGTGCTTTTCCACCTCGCAAGAATAGACAGCATCAAGAATGGAATACTCGCGGGAGAGTTTCCGATAAAGATATATTCGGACTGGCTCTGCGGCAACGGTTACGCCTCGGGCGTCTACTACGGCGATGCGCTGCTGTACATTCCCGCACTTTTGAGGATAGCGGGATTTAATCTCATGCAGAGCTACAACATATTCATCTTTTTATGTAATCTGGCGACCTGCGTTATAGCCTACTACTGCTTCCTCGGAATGTCCAAGGATAAGAAAACGGCTGTAATCGGCGCGGCTTTATACACAACGTCAATCTACAGACTGATAGATATATACATCCGCTCGTCGGTCGGCGAGTACGCGGCGATGATATTCATTCCGCTCATAGCCTACGGAATGTACAAGATATATATGGAAGATACTGACAGCGAGGGCTTTTCAAAGAACTGGATAATTCCCGTCATCGGTTTTTCGGGAATAATCAACTGCCACATCCTGACCTGTGAGATGGTGGGAGCATTCACGATTTTACTCTGCCTGGTGCGCTTTAAAAAGACTTTTGAGAAGAAGAGATTCATCGTGCTTTTAAAGACGGTTGTCTGCTCCTGCATTGTGAGTGCGGGATTTTTGGTGCCGTTCGTGCAGTATTTCATAAAGGGCGGAATCGTCGCGACGGACGTGGACAGGTATCCTGCGGGAGTTCAGCAGTACGGAGCTTACCTGACACAGATTTTTGAGCCCTTCACGACGTATTCGGGATTAAGCCCCGACATAGATTTGCCTATCGCGGGCGCGATGCCCGTAAATGTCGGAGCGGCGCTCGGCTTTGGCGCGGTCGTTCTTATCTATGTCCTCGTGATGGGCTATGTTAAGGATAAAAAGGAGAAGGCTGCGGCGTGGATTTCGCTTGCGTTTGCGGGCGTGTCCGTGTGGCTGTCGACATGCCTTTTTCCGTGGAACACGATTAAGAGCATGAGCAGCAGGCTCGGAGGGCTGTTCTCTAACTACCCTTGGAGATTTTTGAGCATCGCATCGATAATGCTCGTTATCTGCGTTGTGCTTGCGCTAAAGACGGCGGGAAGCAGGAGGCTCTACATCGGAGCGGCGGTTGTGATACTTTCCGTGAACACCCTGCAGGGAGCGGTGCTCTTGAGTGACATCGTAAACACCGCCGAGCCTTACAGAGTGTACGACGAGAACGACATCGACACGATGGAGGCTGTGATCGGCGCGGAATATCTGCCGTCGGGCACACTTTTGCAGGTATATTCGGCACAGTATGCGCTGGCGGATGACAATGTGGAATACGTTGAAAATTACAGGGACAACAATTATGTTGACTGCAATATAAGCAATGGCACGGATACGGCGGGGAATGTGATTTTCTCGATGGTATACTATGACGGCTACACGGCTGTCGACGCCGACACGGGCGAACACCTCGACGTCTTTATGGACGGCGGAAGGGTTGCACTGAGGGCGGATGCAGGCTATTCGGGAAACGTCATAGTGAAGTTCTCGGGCTTCGTGTCATGGAAAATAGCATCGGTAGTTTCGATAATAGCGGGAATAATGCTTTTGATTGAGTTTTTGAAGGTATACTGCAATATCGGTGCGGAATGGAGATTGGTATGGACAAAAAAACGTGGATAAGGGTTATCGCCATCGAGGCGGCAATAATGGTTGTGCTCATGCTTTTGGCGGCATTCCCGTGGGTGAACAATAAGTATACTGCCGAGGAGCTCATAAGCGTGTCGGCGGAGTGCTGTAAGACACCTGCGATGAAGCTCGGCTACGGCTCGTACAGATACACGATAGAGTATGAGACAACCTCGGAGAACTGCTTTGCATTTCTTGAAAAGCAGTCGGTAAATGAGGAGGGAAAGCAGCTCATAGGAAGGATGGACATGGATGCAGTGAAGTTCCTTCCCGACAGACAGAGTATATCGTCGGAGGCGTTCATCTACATGGGCGCAAAGGATTACTCCGTGTACACCTACCGCTTTGCCGATTCGGAGCTCACAATAAAGAGCATTTCAGTCGTAAAGACGATGGGCGGAGTGTTCAGAGCGGGAATCATGACGGCATTCGTGTCATTGATGGTTGACCTCATAATGCTCTTTGCGGACAGAAAAAAGAAGGGACTTGTGAAGGAGGGAAGTGTCGAGGTATTCTTCATACTTGCCGCGACGGTTCTGTTCACATCGGTTCCGCTGTTTTTCAACTATCTCATCAACGGACATGATCTGCAGTTCCACCTTATAAGAATAGAGGGAATCAAAAACGGAATACTCGCGGGAGATTTCCCGATTAAGATTCAGTCTAACTGGTTAAATGGAAACGGATATGCGGTCGGAGTGTTTTACGGGGATTTATTCCTCTATATCCCGGCACTTTTAAGGCTGTGCGGCTTTAGCGTGCGCCAGAGCTACAACATATATGTGCTCCTGTGCAACATTGCGACCTGTGCCATCGCGTACTACAGCTTCAAGGGCATGACGGGTAAGAGAAAGCCTGCCGTTGTCGGTGCCGTGCTCTACACGACATCGCTCTACAGACTTCTCGATCTGTATGTGCGCTCGTCGGTTGGCGAGTACTCGGCGATGACGTTTCTGCCTCTGCTCGCGTATGGTCTCTGGAAGGTATTCTACGACGATACTGATGCGGCGGACTTTAAGAGAAACTGGATTATCCCTGTTCTTGCTTTTACGGGAATCATAAACACGCATATTCTCACCTGTGAGATGGCGGGGGCGTTCACGATTCTTCTGTGCCTGATTCTGTTTAAGAGAACATTTCAGAAAAAGAGATTTATCGTGCTTTTAAAAATTGTGCTTTACACCTGTGTCATCAACATAGGCTTCCTCGTTCCGTTCCTGCATTATATGCATCTTGGAGGATTTGTGCTTACGGCATACCCGCCTAAGTATATACAGCAGTACGGTGCTTTTATAGGACAGATGCTTGATCCGGTTGTAACCTTTGAGGGACTCACGGTCGGACTTGAGGAGGGAATTGCAGGCGAGCTTCCGCTGACGACGGGACTCGGTCTTATCATGGGAGGCGCTGCACTTGCATATTCCTTCTGTGTGGGTTATATTAAGGATAAAAAGGAAAAGACTTCCGGAATTATATTTGGAGTGTTCACGGTTATATCAATCTGGCTGTCCTCATATCTTTTCCCTTGGGATTTACTGCAGAATATCTGCTATATGATGAAAAAGGTTGTATCGACGCTGCAGTTCCCGTGGAGATTCCTGAGCATTGCGGGAGTTATGCTTGCCGTATGTGCTGTTACCGCACTTAAGAATATCGACGAAAAGAAAAAGGTGTATAAGTATATCGCCATAGGAATGATTTCAGTGAGCGTCATTCAGGCGGGACAGCTTATGGGCAACATAATGAACAGCTATACTCCTTATATAATTAATGCGGAGACCTCGCTCGACACGACTGAGGTAGTCGGTGCAGAGTACCTTCCGGCAGGTCAGCTTGTCGAGGCATTTGAGTGGCAGTATGCAAAGCCTGATGAGAATATAAGCTATGTTGAGAATTACAGGAAGAACAATTATATCGAGTGCAGCGTCGCGAACAACAGTGACACGGCGGGGAATGTCAGGTTCTCGATATGTTACTACGAGGGCTATTCGGCAGTCGATGAGGCGACTGGAAAGAAGCTTGAGGTATTTAACGACGAGGGAAGCCTGTGCATGAAGGTTGAGCCGGGCTACTCGGGAAATATAGTGGTTAAGTTCACGGGATTTACGGCGTGGAGGATTGCAGCCGTGATTTCAATACTTGCATCCGTGGCGTTCATCGTCTACATCGTGGACAAGAACGGCGTTATTGTGGAAAAGCTTCATATTAGAAGGGAGAAAAAATGACAAACAGCGCAAAATTAGACGAAATCAGAAAAAATATCTCATCCGTCATAGTCGGGAAGGATAATATAATAAAGCTTATTTTAACGTCAATGTTAGCAGGTGGACATATTCTCCTTGAGGATGTTCCGGGAACCGGAAAGACGGTTATGGCAAAGAGTTTTGCAGGAAGCATAGAGGGAGTGTTTTCAAGAATACAGTTTACTCCTGACCTGCTTCCGTCCGATGTGACAGGTATCAATTTTTATAATCAGAAGGCGGGGGAGTTCACCCTCAGAAAGGGTCCTGTATTTGCAAATATTGTGCTTGCAGATGAGATTAACCGTGCGACACCGAGAACACAGTCGAGTCTCCTTGAGTGCATGGAGGAACATCAGGTAACCATTGATGGTGTGACGTATCCGCTTGAGGAACCGTTTATTGTCATAGCAACCCAGAACCCGGTTGAGACTGCGGGTACATTTCCGCTTCCTGAGGCACAGCTTGACCGTTTTCTCATGAAGCTCTCGATGGGACTTCCTGATAAGGACGAGGAAATCAAGATTATGGAGCGCTTCATTGGTGACACGGCGGGAAAGAGCTCAAAGAAGGTTGAAGCCGTGTGCACAACCGCAGAACTTGCCGCGATGCAGGAGGAAATCGGCGGAATATATGTACACAGGGCAATTCTCGAGTACATCGCATCCGTTGTCGAGGCGACGAGACACAGCCGCGACATAAAGCTTGGCGTGAGCCCGAGAGGAACGCTCGCACTTCTGCGTGCGGTGAAGGCGTATGCCTATGTGAACGGGAGAAGCTATGTCGTTCCCGAGGATGTCAAGGAGCTTGCAGGATACGTCCTCGCCCACAGACTGGTGCTCATGTCATCGTTCTCTGGTGATGAGGGAAAGAGAAAGCTCATAGACGACATTCTTGCTTCGACGGAGATTATGACTGAGGACTGGAGCAGGTAGATGAGTCTTATTTTGATGGGTATAGCTGTTCTGCTTATACTTTTTGTAATAAGAAAGATATACATAAAAAATTGGAGCAAGGGAATAGAAGCCGACATAGAGATGTCTGAGAATGTGACATTTCCGGGAGAAGAGCTTATCCTCACAGAGATAATTGTCAATCGTAAATGGCTGCCACTGCCGATGGTTATGGTTAAATTTGAGGTTGACAGGAGTTTTCTGTTCGGAAACGAGGTCGTGAACACCAACGTGTCGGATCATTGCTATAAAAGCGATGTATTCTCCTTGCTTTTTTATCAGAAAATTGTGAGAAAAATCCCGCTTGTCTGTACAAGGAGAGGGTATTTCACCATAGATAACATAAATCTTGTCTCAACTGACGTCATGATGGACAAGACTCTTGCCACGGTTGTAAGACTTGACAGGACTATAATGGTCTATCCGGAGGAGATTTCATCACAGCAGGCTGAAATTCCGTACAGACGTATAATGGGAACCGTTCTCACAAGACAGTACACCTACGAAGATCCGTTCGAGTTCAGGGGAATAAGACAGTATGAAACTTATGACAGTCTTAAGGATGTCAACTGGACGGCGTCGGCAAAGACGGGTGAGCTCAAGGTAAATGTCCACGATTACACTGCGGCAAGGCAGGTGTGCATACTTCTGAATCTTGAAAAGGACGGAATATGGGAGTACGAGGAGCTTAAGGAGAAGGCAATCTCAATGGCATGCAGTCTTGCATGCCGTCTCACAAGACAGGCGGTATCGGTAAGCCTGCTCTCCAACGGAAGGGATGTTATAACAGGCAAAGAACTTGTGATGGAGGCGGGCTGTGACGAGAGCCACAGGACAGCCATCATGGAGGGGCTTGCAAGAATCGACTTAAAAAAGCAGCCTGATGATTTTGAGAATGTCATTGAAGAGCACATAAAGGAGCTCGGGGACGGCGTGATATACTGCATGATCTCGACGAGCAGGAGAGAGGCTCTGCAAAGGTATTATGCGGGTATTGCAGCAGAGAGTGAGGGCTCAATCTGGATATATCCGTGCCACAAGGGCTTTGACGAGCGTTTCGATTATGCTGATAAGTTGGAGATAGTCCGCTGGGAGGTGGAGTATGAGTGAGAAAAAGGTAAGCAGAAATACCGGGATAGTCTATGCGACCAAGGTCATTGACGCACTCCTGCAGCTCATGATTTTTGACATATCATTGATGCTCATTCTCATAGGCTTTTTCGGAAGAACGGATATTGGCGCCGTAAGGTGTGCGGCAGCCGTCGGTCTGCCTGCGGTACTTTTGTATATTGTGAGGGGCTGGTGCCCTAACAGGGCGGTCACGATAGCAGCTCATGTCGTATCCGTTGTCTATGCATTTGTGGCTGCACCCGATGAGGTTGCGCGCATGGCGTATATTGTCATCGTGGCTGTCATGATAATATATTCGATAAGCATAATGCTCGGAAATAAGAACCACACGAGTGAACATATTCCCATCGGAATGGCTGCCGTGTTCGTCGGAGCACTCATAATAGGGCAGATAACGGACAGAGCACTCATAAGTGAATACTCGATGTACTTTGGTGTGGCGTTCATTTTCCTTCAGGTGATATACAGAAATCTCAACAATTTAAACGGAATAATGACGATGAACAACGACACGGGAAATTTCCCTGCAAAGCAGATGGTGAGGGTTGACATATTCATCATGGCGGTCGTTAGCGTTCTGTGCGCGGGGGTTATGGTCATAGCGAACAATTCCTATGTGTACAGGATGCTCGGAGTTTTCAGACAACTTTTCATAATTGTGCTGCGATTCATATTCAGCTTTTTTAAGGGAGACGGTGAGACGGAGACCATCATCGAGGAGACGAGTGCCGCACAGACGGAGACAGGCTCCGATTATATGCAGATTCAGCCTGAATCCGGGCTTTGGCAGGATATTTTAAACGGAATTGCGCTGATTATCGGCGTTGTGGTTATCGCGGCGGCGATTGTCGGAATATTCGTGGCTGTTGTGAGAATGATGAAGAGAATGCGTGGCGGCACGGGAGTTGACGGCGATGTCAGGGAGTTCGTGGCACCGTCCGACGAGAAGAGCTTCCGTATGAAAAGAAAGGTGCGCCGCGAGGAAAAGGGTGATTCAGCCAACATGAGGGCGAGAAAAATCTACAAGAGCATGGTACAGAAGAACGCCGCGTCAAAGCGCGAGAAGATTTCGCCTAACATGACACCGAAGGAGATTTCAAGCTCGCACATAACGGCAATGCAGGATGAAATTACCGGAATTTATGAAAAAGCGAGATACAGTAATGAGGAAGTTTCGCCGGATGACATCGAATTGTTAAAAAAGAGTAAAAAAATTCAGAAAAGTATCTAAAAAAATATTGATTTTTTTTCTGCTATCATATATACTTACTTTAAAGTATACTATGCGAAACGGAGATATATATGAGCAGAGCATCCGGAAACACACGCAGGTCATCTAAAAAGAGAGAATTTGAGAGTCGTCTGGCAGCAGTTAACTGTAAAAGAGGACTCATATTTTCGGCTGTGCTGTGCGTGCTTCTGCCGCTGTATCTGTTTATATGTAATTCATCCGGTGAGGTTCCGGTTGCATATACCGCAATGATGATTGTCGGCGAGACAATCGAGCTTGCATCGGCTGTGCTCCTGCTCTATATTGTGAGAAATGCCGTACAGCACTCACAGTACGCAGGCAGATTGTACTATTTCTTTACGGCAGCACTCATGACACCGCTCTGCATAATGGACTACGGGATGAGCGGAAGTATTATGCTGTTCGCGATGTTTATGGGAGCTTTGGCGGTGGTTCCATGTTTCTCGAGAAGAGAGATGAATGTGTATTCGCTTGTAATGCTTGTCGTTACCGTGGCGATGACTGCGGCGACAGCGGTTGACGGTGTGCGCGCGGCGGTCGGCACAGGCGCAATCGGTCTGGCGGCGGCTGTGGCGGGAAGATACGTTCAGGAACTTTTCAGAAGCAGGGAACGCATCAAGGGTGAGTTTAAGGAAAAGACTTTCGCGTCGGAGCAGGATCCGCTCACCGGGCTTACCAACAGACGTGGATTTATAAGGCGTGCAGGTGTTATATGGCCTATATGTATGCGCAGTCATGCGATGGTAGGAGTTATCGCGATAGACATAGATTTTTTTAAGAAGTACAATGACAAGTTTGGACATCCCGAGGGGGATGAGTGCCTCAAGAAGATTGCGGGAGCCATCGAGGGCTCTGCGAGAAGGCAGACTGATATTGTGGTGCGGACAGGCGGGGAGGAGTTCCTCGTGTTCGTGCAGAATATGAACAAGAAGGAGATTATAGGACTTGCGCTCAAGATAAGAAGTGCGGTTGCTGACCTTAGAATTGAACATGCGTATGTCGAGGTTTCACAGTATGTCACGGTGAGCATGGGAGTGGCTTGTACCTATCCTGACACTCATAACAGCGTCAAGGAGCTCTATGAGGAGGCTGATCAGGCACTCTACATGGCGAAGGAGAACGGACGCAATTGTGTTGTGTGTGACGGAAGCATGTATGGACGAATGAAGAACGGTCTTGGAACTGCGATAGGCAGCTAGTCCGATATTTTATATGGAATATTTAGAGAGCATTAATATTGTTTCAACAATGGTTAGGCTGTTGCTTGCGCTTATATGCGGAGGCTTGTTGGGACTTGAGAGAGGTAAGAAGAAGCGCCCGGCGGGTTTTAGGACGCATATGCTTGTGTGCGTGGGCTCGGCGCTTGCAATGATTACCAACCAATATATGGCTGAGCATTACGCGGGCATAGATGCCTCGCGAATGGCAGCTCAGGTAATAAGCGGTATAGGCTTTTTGGGAGCCGGAACGATTATGGTGACGGGGCTTCAGAAGATAAGAGGTCTTACCACCGCAGCAGGGCTGTGGGTGGTAGCGTGTATAGGACTTGCGTTCGGAACAGGCTTCTACTCGGGCGGAATCATAGCTACTGTCATGTGCTATATAATCAACACGGTTCTTCACAAGGTTGAGACGCGCATGGAGACCAATGCCAGAGTCATAGGAATATACGTCGAGCTTACGGACGTCTCATACGTCGGCAGACTTTTAGAGACGCTTCGCAATCTTGACATCAACGTGACGGAGTTCGAGACGGGAAAGGCGAGAACCTCAGACAAGCACATAGGTGTGCTTCTCGTTGTAAAGCTTGTGAAGTTCGTCGAGCACGCGGAGGTCATCGAACAGCTTAGAAATGTTGAAGGTGTGAGCTTCGTCGAGGAAGTGAATTAAATATAATTTGGTATTCGGGAAAAGCCTTCGGTATATATTTTAGTAGGAATATATGTCGGGGGTTTTTATGTTTATAATGGGAAGTGTAAAATTAAACGGATTAAAAACTGTAAGCTGGAAGCTTCGTTCGTTTGTGAAGAGAAATAAAAAGAACGTGGCGGCGGGCTTTATGCTGCTTCTGCTTGCGGGGATAGTCTATGCGGCACCGAGGGCGGTTGTCGATGTCGCAAACAATGCGGCAGCGTCGGCGAAGGAGCTTCCTATATAC
>UQZF01000008.1 GCA_900545455.1 uncultured Eubacteriales bacterium | reverse complement strand
CTTATAATGATACAATAAGAGCGGAGATATTGGCACCGGCGGGAACTTATGAATGTTTCAGGGCTGCGGTTAACGCGGGGGCGGATGCGGTTTACCTTGGAGGCAGCATGTTCGGGGCAAGGGCATTTGCGGGAAACTTTGATGAGGATGAACTTTTAAAGGCGATTAAGACGGCGCATCTGTACGGGAGAAAGGTGTACCTTACGGTCAACACGCTTTTAAGAAACGATGAGCTGGTGAAGCTGACCGACTATATAAGACCTTACTACGAGGCAGGGCTTGACGCGGTTATCGTTCAGGATTATGGCGTGTTTTCGGTGCTCCGAGACAATTTCCCGGGACTTGCGCTTCATGCGAGCACCCAGATGACGATAACGGGGAGATATGGTGCCAAGCTTTTAAAGGATATGGGCGCGGACAGGGTTGTCACGGCAAGAGAGCTGTCAGCCGCAGAGATTAAGGATATACATGACAATGTGGATGTCGAGATTGAGAGCTTCGTGCACGGGGCACTGTGCTACTGCTATTCGGGACAATGTCTTTTGAGCAGCATGATAGGCGGGAGAAGCGGCAACCGCGGACGCTGTGCGCAGCCGTGCAGACTTTTGTATAGCATTGACGGCGGGAATCCTTCATATCTGTTAAGCCCTAAAGATATGTGCACGATAGAGTCCGTCCCTGATATTTTGGAGGCGGGAGTGTACTCCCTTAAAATTGAGGGCAGAATGAAGAGCCCCGAGTATGTGGCGGGCGTCACGGCGGCGTACAGAAAATATGTCGATATGTACCTTGAAAGAGGGCGTGAGGGATTTCACGTCGATAAAAATGACATCAAAAATCTTATGGATTTGTACAACCGTGGAGGCTTTTGCAAGGGCTACTATTATGCGCACAACGACAAAAACATGATGACGTTTGACAGACCTAACCACCGAGGAATTGCGGTCGGAACATATAAAAACGGCAAGCTTGTTCTCACTGAGGCGGTAAACTCGGGTGATGTGCTGGAGTTTTGCGACGGAAGCGAGTACACGGTGCCAAGCGCAAAGAAGGACGGAAAGCTGCCGCTTCCTAAGGGCTTTGCGAGGAACGTGAAGAACTCCTCGACGGTGTACAGAACGAGAAACAATGCGCTTCTTGCAGAAATCAGGCAGAGATACATCGACAACGATGTGAAGCTTGCGGTAAGAATGAACGCGTATCTGAGGACGGGTGAGCAGGCAAGGCTCACGGTCGGCATTTTGCAGGCTGGCACTGATAATAATGGCTGTAAGGAGGTTACGGTGTACGGGGATGTTCTCGAGTCCTCCGACAAACATCCTGCGACAAGGGCCGATGTCCTAAAGCAGCTTAAAAAGCTCGGTACAACCGTGTTTACCTGTGAGGATAAGGATATTGTAACGGATATTTCGGACAACCCGTTTGTTCCCGTTAAGCTTTTAAATGATCTGCGCAGAAATGCACTCGAAAAGCTGGAGGGCATGATAACTGCGGCGGAGAAGAATACCGAACGCGGGATGGACGCGCATGGCAGAGATGCCGCAATGAGGGTAGAGCAGCATACTGACGGTACGAGCATTGGAAAAGTCAGAAGCAGCACCTTCAACGTGCTTGTGATGACGGAGAAACAGCTTTCTGCTGTGTTAAAAATGTGTGGGCGCGAAGCTGCCGTGTCGGTTGTGTATATCTCCACCGAGCTTGCGGGAATTGACGGTGTACTTCGGATGAAGGGCATGATTGACGGCTTCAATGAGAAAAATCCTGAGAGCAGGCTTACGGCGTATCTTGCAATGCCTTATATTTTCAGGAAGAATGCTGCCTTGATGTATGACGCGAGACTTGAGGATATAAAGAGAGCGGGCTTTGACGGTATGCTTATCAGAAGTCCCGAGGAGCTCATGTATGTGAAGGTGAAAGGCTTGTATGAGCTTTATCACGGAAACATTACGGCGGATTACAATATGTACACCTACAATAAGGAGGCTGTGTCGGAGTACGAGGCACTTGGGCTTTACAGCTTCACGCTCTCGGAGGAGCTCAATGCGGGACAGCTTCGAGGTCTTTTAAGGAGTGTAAAGGGCGAGAAAATCTATACCGAGAAGCTCGTCTACGGCTATGTTCCGCTCATGGTTACGGCGGGCTGCACGCTAAAGTATACCTCTAAGGATAAGCCGTGCGGAAGAGCGGGCGTGTACAGCCTGAAGGACAGAAAGGGAAAGAGCCTTTGTGCAATCAACAGTTGTCATTACTGCTATAATCTGATATACAACAGCGTGCCTGAATTTCTCCTGGATAAGCTTGGCGAGTTAAAAGATATGGGCGTCGATGGTATGAGAATGGCATTTTCTGTTGAGAATGAAGATGAGACGGAAAAAGTGCTTGCGCTTGCCGTAAGGGCAATCAAGGGAGATGAGACCATGGCGGGGCATGGTGCTGACGGATATACGAGAGGACATTATAACAGAGGAGTTGATTGATTGACTAATATAACGACCATTAATATAATTACTGCTGTTTCAAAATATATTTTTATACTACTGGGGGCGGTTTTCTGCCTTCACGGATTTTTAGGGCATGTTTTTTATAAAAGAAGAAAAGCACAGGGAAAACTGAGAAAAGGAATTATTCAGATAATTATTGTCCTTTTTATGACGGTTCTGGGCAATATTGTTCTGTTTTTGAACAGGCAGGATTTCCTGTTTATTGTATTTTTATTTATGGAAATCTTTTATTTTTTCTTTCTGCTCAATATCTTTCCGATGATTTACAGAAAGTGCAACAGGATTCTGTTAAACGACATGGCTTTTCTCATGTGTGTCGGCATGATTATGCTTGCAAGACTTGATACGGACAAGCTTATAAGACAATATATTCTGATATGGGCGGGAACGATAATACTTCTTCTCGTGCCGATTGTTGTCGAGAAACTGCATTTTCTTATAAAGCTGGATGTGCTTTACTGCATAGTGGGAATTGTTCTGCTAGGTTTTGTGTTTATTATGGGAAATACGGTGTATGGGGCAAATCTGTCAATAAACATCGGCGGCTTTTCATTGCAGCCGTCGGAGTTTGTGAAGCTGACATATGTAATGTTCATAGCCTGTATGCTGTACAAGGGAACATCGGTAAAGAGGGTTGTGATAACATCGGTATGTGCGGCGGCGCATGTTCTCATACTTGTGGCATCAAACGACCTCGGTGCGGCACTCATTTTCTATGTGACCTATATCGTCATGCTCTACGATGCGACACACAAGCACAGATACCTCGTGCTCGGAGGATTGTGCGGAATCATTGCGGGAGTCGGAGCATACTTTGTGGTGTCCCATGTGCGCGTAAGGGTGGATGTGTGGCTCAATCCGTTCAAATATATCGACGGAAAAGGATATCAGCTTGTTCAGTCGATATACGCTATAGGAAGCGGAGGCTGGTTCGGCTCAGGGCTTACAAAGGGACTTCCCGGTTCAATTCCGGTTGTGACAAAAGATTTTATTTTTCCGGCAATCTCGGAGGAGTTCGGAGGTCTTTTCGGAATCCTTGTCATAATGGTATGTCTTAATGTTTTCTTTGAGATTATAACCGTACTGTCGGAGAGCAGGGACACGTTTAACAGGCAGCTTTTGGGCGGCTTCGGGATAATGTATATTTTCCAGTGTTTTTTAAACATAGGAGGCACCATAAACTGTATACCGAGCACGGGTGTCACACTTCCGTTTGTGAGTTACGGCGGAAGTTCCGTGATAAGTTCAATGATTATGATTGCTATTATACAGGGCGTTGCGGCTAAGAATCTTGAGCCGGAGAACGGTGAGGTCAATGTACGCTCACCGAGGATGGTCGTGGGAAGTCTTGCACTTGTGTTGTTGATAAGCGGATTTTATATATACAGCATTGCGTCATTTGATGAGAATATCTTAGACAGCACATATAACAGAAGACTTTCTAAGATGAAGGAGCAGACCGTGAGAGGTTCGATTTATGCAGCGTCAGGCGAGGAGCTTGCATCCACGGATACGGATGATTCAGGAAATGAGAGCAGAATGTACAACTACGGCAGGCTTTTCTCGCATGTTGTCGGCTATACCTACGGAGAAGGAGCAGGGCTTGAAGGAGTACTCAATTATCAGCTCTCAAGGAGCAGCGACACATTTGATAATAAGCTTCACGCGGAGCTTACGGGTCAAAAGTATCGCGGTAACAGCGTTGTGACCACGCTTGACTTTGATATGCAGCTTGCTGCTTACAATGCGCTTGGTGAGAATGATGGTGCGGTTGTGGTGATGGACAGAAAAGGTGCGATAATTGCCATGGTATCGAAGCCTGATTTTAACCCAAATACATTTATGACACAGGGAGTTGACGCTGATGCCGATGCTCCGCTTCTTAACAGGGCGGTGTCAGGACTTTATCCACCTGGTTCGACATTTAAGACGCTTACGCTTCTTTCGTACTACAGAGATTGCGTTGAGAGCGGTAATTTTGAAAAGTTTGCTCAGTTCGTATATGAATGTAATGGTGTGTTCACAAAGGACAATATCTCGATAGCCTGTGTCGGACATACGGCACATGGCAGTGTGGACACATACGATGCGTTTGCACATTCATGCAACGGCGCATTCATAACAATGGGGCTTGACACGGATGTGGCAGAGAGTCTTGCTACGGCAGAGGAACTTCTGTTCAATCAGGAAATACATTATCATGACGGAATAGGACTTGTTACGGCAAAATCCCAATATGTGTTAAGCGCTGATTCGGCTGAATGGGAGATAATGCAGACAAGCTTCGGACAGGGAAATACGCTTATTACGCCTCTTCACAATGCGCTTATCATGCAGACGGTGGCTAATGACGGCGCGCTGTATGAGCCGTATATTGTGGGCGGAATACTTTCACCGGGCGGAGATAATGTGTATTTTTATGACGGAAGTTCGGGAGGAGAATATTACGGCAGCGTGATGAGCGGCGATGAGGCGAAAATGCTCTCGGAACATCTCGCAAAGGTTATAGAAGTAAGCTTTGCACATGTATTCTCGGATGCACCATACACTGTGTACGGCAAATCGGGCACTGCACAGTACGGAACTCAGGGGTATGAGCACTCGCTTTTTGCAGGTTATATGTCGGAGGATGAGCCCGAAATAATAGTGAGTGTGGTACTTGAGGGATACAATAAGAATGGAACGCCCGACAGATATGCCGTGAATGTGGCGCGCGATATTTTTGATGCGTGGTATGATAAAAAACATTGATATTGTTTGAAAACTGGTTTATACTATACTTAAGTCATATGTGACACACCATGATACAGGAGGAATTGCAGTGATAGAAGCAACGAGCTGTGGCGGTGTGGTTATATTCAGAGGAAAGATACTTGTTCTCTATAAAAATTACAGGAACAAGTATGAAGGCTGGGTGCTTCCGAAGGGAACCGTCGAGGAAGGCGAAGATTATAAGGAGACGGCACTTCGCGAGGTGAAGGAAGAAACAGGAGTATCAGCCCAGATTATCAAGTATGTAGGCAGAAGCCAGTACACTTTTTCGGTACCGTCGGATGTGGTGGACAAGGAAGTCCACTGGTATCTGATGATGGCTGACAGCTATTACAGCAAGCCGCAGAAAGAGGAGTTCTTTGAGGATTCGGGATATTATAAGTTTCACGAGGCATATCATCTTCTCAAATTTTCCAACGAGAAGCAGATTTTAGAGAAAGCCTATGCAGAGTATCTTGAGCTCAAGAAAGCAAATCTGTGGGGTAACAGGAAGTATTATTAGTCATATTCGCCACTTATGATGAACAAAAAATAACCGCGGAATCAACCGCGGTTATTTTAGTTAGTGCGGATGGCGGGAGTCGAACCCGCACGATGTTGCCATCGGCAGATTTTGAGTCTGCTGCGTCTGCCATTTCGCCACATCCGCGCACCTGTATATAATAACAGATAGATGAAAAAAAAGCAAATGTTTTTTTCATTGTTTGTAAAATTAAAAAGTTGCCCACAATGTCTGCTTGTGATAAAATAATTATATAATGCGGTTTATACAGGACACAGATTTGTGAAAGAGGCGGAATGAGATGGCGGGAAGCAGCGGAAAATATGACTCGGACGATAATGCTTTTTTGGATTTCGGACCTGGGCCGATAGACAAGGACGTATATAATGAGGTTGTAAACAAGGAACTTGATGCAGCGAGGGAGCAGCCGGGAAAGCATAAAAGAGAGCACAACGGAGGACGAAGAGATACAAGGGAACATAATTATACAGTTACATCAAAAATAAAGAAAATAAAAAAGATAATTACATTGGTTTTTAGTGTTGTATTCTTGTTGGTAGTACTCTATATCGGAACCAATGCGTTTGTAACCAACTATTACGGAGATAATGAGCTTATAAATTCTATTAAATATGTAGGATACAAGGCAGTGGAAGGCTATGATGATATCGGGGAGTTCGACTGTATTGATTTAGACGTTGATAACTGTTCGGTAACGGTCAGATCGTCGTATGATGATGAATTTCATATATCATATAAATTTATAGCTTCGAAGGAAGACGATGTGAAAATATATGTCGAAGAGCGTGGTGGCAGCAAGGTGCTGACCTGCGATATTGACAATAAAGATATACGTGATAATATCTGGAATCCGGCGGGGGGCAATGATTACGAGTATGAGCAGTATCTGACAATTATGGTTCCTGATGGACGGTATGGCAGTGTTAAGATTGGTGTTAACGGAGGCTATGCGGATGTTGATGATATTCAGGCAGACGAACTTGATATTGCGGTAAGTAATTCCGATTTGTATTCGGGAATACGAGGAGTAAAGGTTAATAGTATTTCGGTGACGGCGGATAATATGCCTGTTTATATAAGGGACAGCGAGATTGACAGTGCCGTGTTAAACATCGGGAACGATAGTATAAGTGTATATGACAGCAAAATAAGTTCGCTTCTCGATATTAACGGTGAAAATTCGGATGTGTATATAGACAATGTCAATGTTGAGGATGGCGGTAAAATCAGCGTAAGGACATCGGGCGATGATATATCCGTTAATTTACCGGGTAAGCCTGAGCTGTACCATATTGTGGCTGATGCGGCAGATGGTACGGTATATTGCAGTTATTTTGATTTTTATGAAAATGGCAGGTATGAAGTCGGCGACGGTGAGAGAGAGATAGAGCTCTATAATGAGGACGAGGGAATATTCCTGCGTTTTGAGGTGGATGAATAATCCACCTTTTTCTTTACTTTTTGAGCCGTGTGGCTTAAAATAAAATAGATAATGTTAAACTATGCCAAAATAGGAGGCGGACTGTCGTGGAATGTCAGGAATTTAGAAAATCCATACCGGAATTTGCATCCATGAGCCTGAAATATGATCAGATGGCGCGCTGCCTTGAGCATGTGAAGGGATGCGCATCCTGTAGGGATGAGCTTGAGATATATTTTATAGTTGAGAGGGGAATTAAGGATAACGAAGCCTTTGACGGACCGTTTGTACTTAAAAACATAGTCAGTGAATGCTTTGACAAAGCCCAGCAGATAATAAACAGAGGGCGGAGGATGAAGCGGTTAAAGGAACTGCTTAAAATATTGATATATATTATTTTGTTTGCGGCGGTCGTCGTGCTGGTGACTTATCTGCTTTAGAATTTGCGAAAGGATAAGTGCATGAGCTGCTGATAGGAGGATTTGATGAAAAAGCTGGTTTTGATAGACGGACATAGCATACTTAACAGGGCATACTACGGTGTGCCGGAACTTACGAATTCTGAGGGGCTTCACACCAATGCGGTGTACGGCTTTTTGAATATCATGTTCAAGATTCTCGATGAGGAGAAGCCGGATTATCTTACGGTCGCGTTCGATCTGAGCGCTCCGACTTTCAGACATAAGATGTACGATGCCTACAAGGGCACGAGAAAGCCGATGCCGGCAGAGCTTGTCGAGCAGGTTCCGCTTATCAAGGAAGCTTTAAAGGCGATGAATATATGCGTTGTCACCAAGGAGGGTTACGAGGCGGACGATATTTTGGGAACGCTCGCTAAGCGCGCCGAGTCCGAGGGAATGGTTGTATCGGTTGTGTCAGGGGACAGAGACCTCTTACAGCTTGCGACCGACAATATCAAGATACGTATTCCAAAGACCAAGAAGGGAACGACGGAGATAGAGGACTACAATACGGCACAGGTCGTTGAGAGCTACGGCGTGACGCCTCTTGAATTTATTGATATGAAAGCACTTATGGGAGATGCATCAGACAATATCCCGGGAGTGCCGGGAATAGGTGAAAAGACGGCAGGGGCGATTGTGTCTAAGTACCACTCGATTGAGAATGCCTACGAGCACGTCGATGAGATTACACCGAACAAGGCAAAGACGAATCTCAAGGAATACTATGAGCAGGCACAGCTGAGTAAGACACTTGCGACAATTGACATAAATGCACCGATAGAGTACTCGTTTGACAATGCGGGAATGACGGATATGTTCTCGAAGGACGCGTACCAGTTGTTTAAGAGGCTTGAGTTTAAGTCGATTTTGTCGCGTTTTGAGCAGAGTGCGGATGCCTACAACGACAGTGAGATAGAGAATGGTTTTAATAAGATAGAGGATTTGAGCGAGGCGGAGAGCTTTTTGGATGTCTGCACGGCATCGGATTGTGTCGGCGTGTTCATGGTTTCGGATGATGGCTCTGAGCTTTTGGGAGCTGCAGTGAGTGCAAGTGAAGGGAATACGGCTTATATTCCGGTCGGAGGGTTTATCACGCAGGAGTATTTGTCGGACAGGGTCGCACGGCTTGTGAAGAAGCTTCACTATGATGGAAAAGAGACTTGTTTTATTTCGCTCAAGGAGCAGCTCGGGTTGATTCCGATAGGTGAGGAGGACGGTGCGTTTGATGCGGCGCTCATGGCGTACCTTTTAAATCCTCTGAAGGATGCTTACGCTTACGATGATATTGCGCGTGATTTTCTCGGACAGCTTATGAAGTCAAGAATTGACATTATGGGAAAAGAGACATTTGCGGCATCGGATAAGACATATATATGTGCGTGCTACAATGCTTATGTTGCGGCGAGAGCTTACAGTGTGCTCAAGAACAAGCTCATTGAGACGGATATGTATACATTGTATGAGACGATAGAGCAGCCTTTGGTTTACGCCTTGAAGGAGATGGAGAACAACGGAATCTTAGTCGACAGGGAGGCACTTGTGGCTTACGGTGATATGTTAAAGGAGAAGATTGCCGTTGTCGAGAAAGAAGTGTATGAGCTTGCCGGGACACAATTTAACATCAATTCCCCGAAACAGCTCGGTGAAGTGCTGTTCGGACAGATGGGACTTCCGGGCGGCAAAAAGACCAAGACGGGCTATTCGACATCGGCGGATGTGCTTGATAAGCTTGCGCCTGAGCATCCCGTTGTAGGCAAGGTTTTAGAGTACAGACAGTTGACGAAGCTTAATTCGACTTATGCAGACGGACTCTTGCAGTATATATCCGATGACGGGAGAATACATGGTAAGTTCAACCAGACGATAACGGCTACGGGAAGAATAAGCAGTACGGAGCCTAATCTTCAGAATATCCCTATAAGGATGGAACTCGGAAGTAAGATCAGACAGGTATTTATACCAAGAACGGGATATGTGTTCCTTGATTCCGATTATTCACAGATTGAGCTCAGAATACTCGCGCACATGTCGGGTGATGAGAATCTCATCGCGGCATACAACAGCGATGAGGATATACACAGAATTACGGCTTCACAAGTGTTTAACACGCCGCTTGACCAGGTCACAAAGACGCAGCGAAGCAACGCAAAGGCGGTCAATTTTGGAATTGTGTACGGAATAAGTTCATTTGGTTTGAGTCAGGATTTGAGTATTTCAAGAAAGGAAGCTGCGCAGTATATAGAGAAATACTTTCAGACATATCCGAAGGTACATGAGTTTCTAGACAATCTGGTCGAGAATGCGAAGAAGGATGGATATTCAGTTACAATGTTTAAGAGGCGCAGACCTATACCGGAACTTTCAAGCAGCAATTTTATGCAGAGGAGCTTCGGCGAGAGAGTGGCGATGAATGCACCTATCCAGGGAACAGCGGCTGATATTATTAAGCTTGCAATGATAGGAGTTTATCATAAGTTAAAAGATCTTGGGCTTAAATCAAGGCTTATACTGCAGGTACATGATGAACTTCTGATTGAAACCGCTGAAGATGAAGTCAACACGGTGAGAGAAATACTTGATGAGCAGATGAGAAATGCAGCGAAACTTTCGGTTCCGCTCATTGTTGATACGAATGAGGGTGCCAACTGGCTTGAGGCCCACTAAAAATATACAGGGGGATATATGAGAGTTATAGGTGTCACAGGAGGAGTCGGCGCGGGAAAATCGACCGTGCTTGATGAGTTGAACAGATTGACAAGCTGTATTATTATACGGACGGATGATGTGGCGAAGAAGACTATTGAACCGGACGGAGCTGCCTATAAGCAGGTTGTGGAACTTCTGGGAAAAGATGTGCTTGGAGATAACGGACTTGCGATAGACAGAAAGAAGATGGCAGCAGAGATATTTGCCGATAAGGAGCTGTGTGCTAAGGTCGATGCGGTCATTCACCCTCTGACGATGCTTGAGGTAAAGAAAAAAATTGCCGAAGCAGATAGAATGGGAATATACGAGTATGTCTTTGTTGAGGCTGCACTTCTTATTGAAGCCGGATACGACAGTATATGTGAGGAATTCTGGTATGTATATGTCCCGGAAGAGGAACGAATCAAAAGACTGATGGCAAATCGCGGATATACCAGAAAAAAATGTCTTGATATTATGGCGAATCAGCTTTCGGACGAAGAGTTCAGAAAGCATTGCAGATATGTAATAGATAATTCTTCGGACAGTCAGGCGCTTGTTGACAGGCTTACGGCTGTTCTTAAAGAAATAAAGTCAGGTGGGGATAGGATATGAGTGAAACTGTTTACTGTCCGGACGATTTTGTATTCGGACTTGATATCGGAACCAGAAATGTTGTCGGAACGGTCGGCTATATGAAAAATGGTCGTTTTCAGGCTGCTGCGATTGTATCAAAGGAGCATGAAACCAGAGCAATGCTTGACGGACAGATTCATGACATCAACAAGGTTGGCGATACGATACGCATTGTAAAGCATGAGCTTGAGGCTTCCATAGGAAAGAAACTTAAGGAAGTTTGCATAGCTGCTGCCGGACGAGTGCTTCGTACGGTTCAGGTTCATGAGGATGTGGAGTTCGAGGGTGAAGTGAGAGTGAATGCGGAGAATATATATTCGCTTGAGCTTATAGCGGTCGAGAAAGCGCATAAGGAACTTAATCTTAAGGGTGAAAAATATAAATTTTACTGTGTAGGATATACACCTGTGAGATATTACCTCAACGATTATGCAATCAATAATCTTGAAGGACATAAGGCGGAGAAGATTGGCATAGACCTTCTTGCGACTTTCCTCCCGGAGGAGGTTGTCGATGGATTGTATGCGGCGGTTGACTATGCGGGACTTACCGTGGCAAATCTTACATTGGAGCCTATTGCAGCAATGAATGTAGCCATTCCAGAACAGTACAGACTTCTAAACATAGCTCTTGTCGATGTAGGAGCAGGAACATCCGATATATGTCTCACGAAGGATGGAAGTGTGGTTGCTTACGGAATGATTCCTGCCGCCGGGGACGAGCTCACGGAGATAATTGCGAAGGAGTATCTCGTCGATTTTGCCGCGGCAGAGAAGATTAAGCTTGCCGCAGGAAAGAAAAAGACGATTACATACAAAGACATAATGGGAATATCACACAAGCTTGCACCGGGAGATGTACACAAGCTTCTTGATGCGCAGCTGACAAAGATCGCAGATGATGTAGCGGATAAAATATGTGAACTGAACGGTGATAAGCCTGTGAGTGCAGTGTTTGTGGTAGGAGGAGGCGGAAAATTCCCGGGTTTTACAGACAAGATTGCCGATAGACTGGAGATAGCACACGAGAGAGTTGCCGTGAGAGGCGAGGAAGTGCTCACAAGCATAGATTTTGTTGTTGATAACGTGAAGAAAGATGCCCTCCTTGTTACGCCTATCGGAATTTGTATCAATTATTACAACCAGAAGAACAACTTTATTCTGGCTACGGTTAACGGAGAGAGAGTTAAGCTGTATGACAATAATCATCTTTCGATTGTAGATGCCGTAATGCAGTCGGGAATGCCTAACGAAAGCATATTCCCAAGGCGCGGAAAGGAACTTGAGTTCACGGTGAACGGCAAGTCAAGGCTTGTCAGAGGCTCCACGGGCGATGCGGCGGTGATACTTTTAAACGGACGTGAGAGCAGTATGAATGCGAGAATAGCGCACAATGACCAGATAGAGATAAGGGAGTCGACAGCGGGCGAGGCAGGGCACATAACAATCGGCGAGCTTGAGGAGTACAAGAGCACCGTCAATTTCGTTGTAAATGACAAGCTTATCATCTGCCCTAAGTTTGCTTATGTGAACGGTGAGCTTAAAGGGGCTGATTACAGTGTCGAACCGGGTGATGATATTATAATGGAGAACTATTACACTGTAAAACAGCTCTTTGACTTTATGGATGTAAGCACGGACGGCATAACAATTCTTGTCAACAACGTATCCGCCGATAAGGATACAATAGTCTATGAGAACTTTAACGTAAAATATTTTGATGATGAGCCTGAGTACGACGATAGTGAGAAAAATACGGAAACGAAAGAGCATGAAAAAAACGGAAATGAATCCGAAGAAGCTGTGGAAAAGCCGGATGAGGCATCGGAGCCGGTAAATATAACAATATCCGTAAACGATACTTCGGTGGTTCTTTCAGGTAAGAGTAGATATACTTTTGTTGATGTGTTCGATTTTTATCCGTTTGACCTTAAGACACCGGGAGGGACGGAACTTGTAACAACACTCAATGGTGAAAAGGTACCTTTTACGGCTCCGATAGCCGCGGGTGACAAAATAGAATTGTATTGGAGATAATGTTCTATGTACAAGAAAGAAGAAATTGTTGAGTTACAAAACAGATTTGCCAAAAGACATTTTCCTGCACTTATCCTGCTTATTGCGTATCTGCTCATAGAGACGTTTCAGAGCTTTTCAGTGGGTGCGCCTGCATTTATGCGTGCGGCGATTATATGTGTCGTACTTATTGTCGAGCAGGCATTCAGACCATCGGATTTTTTAAAGAACACAAAATTCATTTTTGCTTTGAAGATGGTTCAGCTTCTTGTTTTATCAGCGTTTGTTATGCACGATGACTACAGAAATTATGAGTATGCGATTTATGTTCTTATGTATCTGTGCATAGCACTTGAACTCGGAATATACTTTGATCTTACGGACAGAGGCGTGATTTTTCTTCATGGACTGATTGTGGATATTCCGATTGTAATTATGGGTATAGTGTATGCGATTAAGGATGTGTCAATAACCTATGTTATCACCTCGGTTGTGATGCTTGCAGCGTTTGATATTGCGATGGCTGCGGCGCTTGAACATATCGGAAAACAGTATGAGAAATTCGAGAATGCGGTTCTCGCCAAGGAGAGGATAATCGACAAGGCGATGGACAACAACAAGGAAATCATGGAAAAGCAGGAAAAGCTGTACTACGTCAACGAACAGCTCGGACTTAAAAGAATAGAGCTGGAGAGCGCCAATCGCAAGATTAATGCAAATAACCTGGAGGTGAGCTTCCAGAATGAGATGCTTCATTTCTTTACGGAAGCCCTTGATATGGTTAAAATTGATGAATTTTTCTCCCAACAGCTTATAAGCGGAATTGATGTAAAGTGCGCCGGTCTTCTCAAAATTTCGGAGAAGGAAAAGAGCATATATGCGGATTATAAGAGAAGCAATCCGCTGTATGATATGGATGTGAAGTATAAGATGTACGGAGACATCAGCGAGGATACCTGCAATCTTCTTCTTGAGACATTTACATCCGATGAGTTTCTGGAGAAGCTTTCTGACGGACATACATATATCTGCAACAATGTAAAACATTCAGATTATTCTTTCCTTAAGAACGAGCATATATTCTCATTTGTTGCAAGGCTGATATTGGTTGACGGCAGACGCGCCGGAGTATATGTGATATGCGATAATGAGCCGGATTTCTTCGTACAGAGAGAGACTTTCTTTGATAATATCCTGTCAGAGCTTCAGGTTGGAATGAACAATGCTTTTCTCTATATGCAGTTTGAGAATCTTGCAAAGAGGGATGGACTTACGGGACTATACAACAGACGTATTCTCAACAAATTCATGGAAAAATACAGACATGCGGATGCTGAACTGAAAAAAGAGCGAGTTGCCGCTGCGATGTTTGATATTGATAACTTTAAATCAATCAATGATACTTACGGACATCTGTTCGGTGATGCGGTTATTGTGGCTGTTTCTGCGGTTATAAGAAAAATTTCGGAAGAGCATGGCTGTGCAAGCTACAGATATGGCGGTGAGGAGTTCGTAATTCTTTTTATCAACAAGAGTTTTGATGAAGTTGTTAAGGTTGTAGAGCAGATTCATAAGGAAATCAGGGAACAGAAGATTACGCTCGGAGAGCAGTCGGTGTACATTAACACCAGTGCCGGAGTGAGCTTTTATCCTGAACAGAGCACTGAGCAGGCGGTCGTCATAGACAATGCCGACAGGGCTATGTACATCTCGAAAACTACGGGCAAGGGCAAAATAACCATTGACGAGAAGCGTCAGAATGTATAACATAGAGCTTAAATATCATTCAGGACTATTAAGCTTTTTTGACAGGAGAAATTCACATGAGAGTAATGACGATTGCCAGCGGCAGCAGCGGCAACTGTATATATGTCGGGGACGATGACACACATATTCTTATAGATACGGGCATCAGCAAAAAGAAGGTTGAGGAGGGGCTTAATAAGCTCGACCTCACCATCCCCGATATAGACGCAATACTGGTGACGCATGAGCATTCCGATCATATTTCAGGTCTCGGCGTTGTCGAGAGAAAGAGCGCGATTCCGATATATGCGACATGGGGAACCATAACGGGAATCAAGAACACCAACCTCGGCAGGATGCCGGAGAATATATACAATGTGGTCGAGTGCGACCATGAGTTCAATATAGGTACATTGAAGATAAGGGCGGTAGCGACATCGCACGATGCGCTCTGCCCGTGCGCGTTCCGCGTGGAGGCGCAGGACAAGGCTTTCGGGCTTGTGACTGATCTGGGCGTGTACAACGATTACATAGTCGACAGTTTAGCCGGTGTCAACTGCATGGTGCTTGAGGCAAACCATGACGTGAGAATGTTAGAAACGGGACCGTATCCGTACCTGTTAAAGCAGAGAATATTGGGCGAGAAGGGGCATCTGTCAAATGAGGCGGCAGGTCATCTGATTGACAGACTGCTCGGAAACCAGGTGCAGGAGATTTTATTAGGACATCTGAGCAAGGAGAACAATTACCCGGAGCTTGCATACCAGACAGTCAAGACTGAGATTGATATGAGCGGAAGTGAGTATAAGTCGGGGGATTTTAAGATAAGCGTGGCAGGGCGCGACAAGCCGAGCCATATCATCACGCTGTAATCTGCGCGGAATAAGTGATGTTTCGGAGTTTTGATAATATTGATAATGTTTTCATTATCTTATTATAAATAAAAGCACGATGAGACCAACAACAGAAAGGGATAACACCATGAACAAGACAATTATTACGGTAGTAGGTAAGGACACAGTAGGTATTATTGCAAAGGTATGTACATACCTTGCGGATAACGGAGTGAACATTCTCGATATTTCACAGACAATAGTTCAGGAATATTTTAATATGATGATGATTGTTGATATGGAAAAGGCAACCAAGCCATTTGCCGAGATTACGGAGGAGCTCGATAAGCTCGGTGAATCCATTGGTGTTAAGATAAAGTGTCAGCACGAGGAAATTTTTACCAAGATGCACAGAATTTAATGATGTAATACCTGAGATTTAAAATAAAGTATAAATTAGGAGAATATCATGATTAACATATTTGAAGTCAATGAGACTAACAAGATGATTGAGCAGGAGAACCTTGATGTGCGAACAATAACACTCGGTATCAACCTGTTAGATTGTGCTGATGCGGACCTTTCCGTGACGAATGAGAAGATATACAACAAGATTACAACGGTTGCCAAGAACCTTGTAAAGGTGGGAAAAGAGATAGAGAGGGACTTCGGAATCCCTATCGTCAACAAGAGAATATCAATCACACCTATCTCGCTTGTGGGTGCAGCCTGCTGCAAAACACCTGAGGACTATGTGACTATCGCAAAGACGCTCGATAAGGCGGCACATGAGGTCGGAGTCAACTTTATCGGCGGTTACTCTGCAATCGTGAGCAAGGGAATGACAAAGAGTGATGAGCTCTTAATCCGCTCAATCCCACAGGCACTCGCATCCACAGAGCTTATTTGCAGCTCCGTGAATGTCGGCTCGACAAAGACGGGCATCAACATGGATGCCGTGCGCCTTATGGGTGAGATTGTAAAGGAGACGGCGGAGGCTACTAAGGAGAGGGATTCTCTCGGCTGTGCTAAGCTCGTTGTTCTCTGCAATGCCCCTGACGACAATCCTTTCATGGCAGGTGCCTTCCACGGCGTATCAGAGGATGATGCGATAATAAATGTCGGAGTCAGCGGACCGGGTGTTGTAAAGCATGTTCTCGAGCAGGTTAGAGGCGAGAGCTTCGAGGTGCTCTGCGAGACAATCAAAAAGACGGCATTCAAGATTACGAGAGTCGGACAGCTTGTCGCACAGGAGGCGTCAAAGCGTCTCGGCATTCCTTTCGGAATAATCGATCTTTCGCTTGCGCCTACACCTGCAATCGGAGATTCCGTTGCGGATATTTTGCAGGAGATAGGTCTTGAGAGAGCGGGAGCACCGGGCACAACGGCGGCACTTGCACTTTTAAATGATCAGGTTAAGAAGGGCGGTGTTATGGCTTCCTCGTATGTAGGAGGATTAAGTGGTGCTTTCATTCCGGTGAGCGAGGACCAGGGAATGATAGATTCCGTGCTTGCTGGCGCGCTTACAATCGAGAAACTTGAGGCAATGACCTGTGTCTGCTCCGTGGGACTTGACATGATTGCGGTTCCGGGAGACACAAAGCCTAGCACAATCTCAGGAATAATCGCAGATGAGGCGGCAATCGGTATGGTTAACCAAAAGACAACAGCGGTGAGAATCATTCCTGTAATAGGAAAGGGTGTGGGCGAGACAGTTGAGTTCGGAGGGCTTTTAGGCTATGCTCCTATAATGCCTGTCAACTCGTTTGACTGCTCGGCATTTGTGAACCGTGTGGGAAGAATACCTGCACCAATCCACAGCTTTAAGAATTAAATTTGTTTATGGTGGTTATTATATGAACTCTAAGGAAATTGCAGAAATAAAAAAGACATTCAAGGAAGATAAAAGCTCAATATCGCGTATCTGCGGCTGTTATGTGGACGGTGAGAAAAATAAGGTGACAGAGTTTAAGGAGGCTTTCCTTGCACTTCCGGAGGAAGATTTGTTTAAATATTTTTCCATATTTAAAAAGAGTCTTTCGGGGAGTCTCGGAAAGAATCTCCTGAACATGGAATTTCCGCTAGACGAGGAGTTGAACGGTGAGAAGTATGCGCTTCTCATGAAGCTTCGTGAGACGGAGCTAAAGGACGATGAGGTGCTCCATACGTTCTACGACCGCGTTATCGAGAACTATGACACGTTGGATAACTATCTCATTCTTCTCATACATCAGGCTTACGATGTACCGGGAAAAACAACGGATAACATAGAGATGGACGACGCGTCCGATGAGGTGTACTCTCATATACTCTGCTGTATATGTCCTGTTTCACTCACCAAGCCGGGCTTGTCATATTTTGCGTCGGAGGGCTGCTTTAGAAACAGAGTGCGTGACTGGGTTGTCGACATGCCGAACATTGCCTTTCTTTTCCCTGCATTCAACGACAGAAGCACGGATATACACAGCCTTCTGTATTACACGGCTAAGCCTGATGAGCTGAGACTCGACTTTGCGGAGCCTGTGCTCGGCTGTAATATTCCGATGTCTGCGGGCAATCAGAGGGATACGTTCAACAGTGTGATTGAGGAAGCGCTCGGAGAAGAATGTGACTTTGAGGTTGTAAAGAATATTCATGAGATAATCAACAACAGGATTGAGGAGGCAAAGGAGGAGCCTGAACCTCTCGCGCTCAACAAGCTTGAGGTAAAGCAGATTCTCTCCGACAGCGGTGTTGAGAATGAACTTCTTGAAAAATTTGACAGATGCTATGACAGTCAGGCGGGAGAGCAGACACCTCTGCAGGCGACGAACATAGTTGAGACGAGAAAGTTCGAGGTAAAATCCCCGGCAGTTACGATAAGGGTGAAGCCTGACAGAACTGACCTTGTCGACACAAGGATAATAGACGGGATACCTTATCTCACCATAAGAATTGAGGATATGGTTGAGGTGAACGGAATACCTGTCAATTTCCCGGGTGTTGAGATTACTGCTTCGGATGATAATGATGCGTCGGAGAGAAGCTCTGAGGAAGAATAGAACTGCACATGTCGTGTAACAATACATACAGGATGACAAGAAAAAGTCATCGGCTTAATTGTCAGGAAAGTGAGGTACATGACATGGATTTGAATGGTATGCCTATGGAAGGGATGGTCGGTATCGGCGGCTATCCCTTTGGGTTTATGGAGGCGCTCGCGATGGATGAACGTCTTATGACGGGATATAACGGACTTACAGAGGCACAGAAGGAAGAAATGATTTTTAAGTACAAGGATGCGGCAAGCGATGATGAAAAGCAGCGTATCCTGAGCATGCTCATGCCCGAGGAGGACTCAGTCTTATAATCCCGGTCCGGTACTCGTCCGGCAGAGTGTGGTTGAACTTCGCTTTTACGACTGCCGAATAAATGTCGGAGGAGAGTATATCGAACTGAATGAGCGTGCGCGCATTCCCATCAAGCGCGGATATTGATTTGCCAAGGCTGTTGATAAGCTTAATATCACAGCCTTTTTTTATTGTGCCGATAAAGGTCTGACCGACTCCCGACATGGCGAGAATGCGCGCGTATGGGAGTTGACCTTTTTTCAGGTAGTTCACGGCGACAGCCTGCGCGGAACCGGTGTACCCTGTTAAGAGGTGAAGCATGGCGCGCTTGATTCTTGCGGCGGTCATGTCTTTGGTCTTTAATTTTAATATGAAATCCTCATAGATTCCCAAAAACAGCCTGCTGCCACATCTGTCAATCAGGTTGTTGATGCGGTTAGACAAAGCCTCCGTAAAATCAGTATATGATGTGAGCCTGCCACGGTTCATCAGAACTGCGTAGCGCAGCAGGATAAAAAAGTCATCGTTAAATACGGGAAAGCACTTGCCGTAAGACGACATGAGCTGTGTTGAACTGCCTGCCGGGAGTGTCTCTTCTAGAAATGCTGATAGCTCGTCTGCAGAAAGAGGAAGTGCAATATGATCCCTGAACGCGGACGCGGAGATAAAACCTTTCGCGGAAGAGTATTCCCTGTCGTTGTAGTCCGAGCCTGTGCGCTTTACGGCGACCGGCTGTATCGGAGAGTTAAGTCTCTTTAAAGCTTTGATGTACTCGATTGCGAGCGTGTTGTTGGGCGTGAAAACATCGGCATTCCCGCCGCAGCTTCTAAACGCCTCCGCGCGTGCGGCAGGGAAAGACATTCCCTTTGCAAGGCAGATGTTCAACGTCTGTTTAAAGAGGGGCGGCTCGTTAAGTAGTATGTCGGCTGCCGTATGCAGAACCGAAAAATCGTCGTTCTCAGAGCCAAAGACGAGGTAGTCAATTCCTCCGATTGAATCTAGGAGTGTCACGGCACCCGATGCAAAATATTCGGCGCTCGAAGCCGCGTATGCGAATGGGAGCTCAAACACAATATCCGCACCACAGGCGACGGCTGCCGCTGAGCGCACACTCTTCGGGGCGACAGCAATATCGCCGCGCTGGGTGAAGTTTCCGCTTAGTACCACAACAATACAATCTGCACCTGTGAGGCGTCGGGCTTCTTTTATAATATATTCGTGTCCTAAATGAAGCGGATTAAATTCTGCGATTATGGCTGTGGTAATCATACGGGCTCCTAAAATTATAAGTATTAATTACGGCTCACGCCGTGCCTGAATTTTTTATGATTATATCGTATTGCACCGTGATTGTAAATGATTACTTACTGCCACTGTCGCACAATCCCTGAAGGTAAGAGAGAGCCTTCTCCTTCTGGACGTTTCCGAGCATGCGGTAGTAGGTGAGAAGCCTGCGCTCGTCGTTGGTCATCGTGCTTGTGTCGATAGGTGTCCTTATCGGGCTCTGCATGAGTATGTAGTCCATGCTGGCCGAGAGAATCCTGCTGAGCTTTAAAAGGTTGGCTGTGCTCGGAAGATTCTTGCCCGTCTCGTATGCGCTGATCGTCTCCTGTGTCACCTCGAGCTCAATCGACAGCGCTATCTGTGTGATCCCTTTTTCTATTCTAAGTTCTCTTATTCTGTTTGGATACATATATTCTCCTTACTAATTATAATACTACGAACATATTCGTTACAATTAGCGTATCATAAGAAAATACATTGGATAGAAGTTGTAGTTGTATAGAGGAATATTTACAGTATTCCCGAAAAACGGAAAAATAAAAGTCTGCTGGTGTTTCTTTTGAAAAATATACAAGCTGAATTTGTAAAAAAATATAAATTATACTTGTATTAAATATAAATTTGCCTTATAATAACTCCTGACGATTAAAAAAATAAATATTGATTGTCATATGGATGATTTTGGAGTGATACGGATGAAAAAAGAAAATGATGGGATGGAGCCTGCCGTGAAGAGGAGAAAAAAGGGCGGGAATGAGAAGAATATTCCGCTCGGGATAAAGATTGCATTCTTTGTGACGGCATTTTTGATAGTGCTCTCTCTCTTTGCGCTGATTTTTTTTTCAGTAATGAGATGGTCGGGTAAAAATAAGCTGTATGCAAATGGGACGGATGCACCGGATATCGGATATGTGGAGCAGACGACCGGACAGCAGCCACGGGAAGAGACGGAAGAATCCGAGTCCACACAGGAGAGCGGAAACGTGTATGTATATCAGGAGGGCGATGTCAACTACAACGGGCACATGTACAGATACAACAAGGATATGCTCACGTTCCTGATTCTGGGAGTCGACAGTAACGATCCCGTGCCCGAGGTCGATGAAAACACGAACTATCTTATGGGAGGGCAGTCGGACGCAATCTTTCTTTTCGCCATGAATCCTCACGATAAGACGTTATCAGTTATCGCTGTCAACAGAAATACGATGACGGATATAGATATGTATGACGAGAACAATAATTATGTGAGGACGGCTAAGGCACAGCTCTGCGTCCAGCACGGCTACGGTGACGGAGGGGTGTTAAGCTGTGAACGCGCGAAAGAAAAGGTATCGGAGCTTTTGTACAATCTTCCGATACACGGTTATGTATCGATGCGTTTAGGGGCAATCTGGGTTCTAAATGAGGCGGTCGGCGGAGTGGAGGTCACGCTTCCGTTTGATGTGCCGGAGATAAATCAGGGCGCGGGAGCCACCGTGAGACTGTACGGTCAGGATGCGTTCTATTTCCTGAAATACAGAAGCATTGACGAGTTCGACTCGGCGTCGGAGAGACTTGAGAAGGACAAAATTTACCTAAAGGCATTCATGAATCAGGTGTTTGAGAGCACGAAGTCGGATATATCCTACCCGATAAAGCTCTACGATATGGTGAGCCAATATATTGTGACGGACATTTCGGTGGACGAGATGTCATACCTCACGTCGGAGCTTCTAGGCTACGATGTGAACGGAGTTAAGATGTACTCAATTCCGGGAGAGACCGTGATGGGAAGCAAGTTCGAGGAGTTCTACGTGAATGAGGTGCAGTTAAAGGAGCTTCTGCTTAACGTCTTTTACGAGATTGTCAACTGAGTTATCAAGGTCATTTGACTTGATATAAAACCACGCGTATATAAACCAAGGAGGGAAAATAAAGTGAAGAAGTTTTCAAAATTTTTTGCAGTATTTGCATGTTTTGTAATGGTATTTTCATTCACTGCATTTGCAGCGAACAGCCCAAGCACGGGTGACAATTCAGGAACAGGCACAGGAGCACAGAGCCCTAACACAGGTGACAACTCCGCAACAACAGATACATCCTCTTCAACAGGAACAGATGATGTCTATGCAATTCCTGCAACAGAGATGTCCTCAGGTGTAACTGCACCTGTGGTTACATTCGGCGGCAGAGAGTTAAATGTTACTGTAGCAGCAGCTTCCGTAGCAGATGTTGAGAACGCAAAGGCTCAGGCACAGGCATACTTTGGCGAGAGCGCAACAGTTTTAAAGGTATTTGATGTATCATTGCCGGCAGGCGACTACAGCGCAGGCGTTGATGTCACAATGAACGTACCTGGTGTACTTGCAGGACAGTCAATTTCAGTTATCCACTGGAACGGACAGTACTGGGAGAACCTTGCTGTAACTAATGTGAGCGATGGAAGTGTAACAGCTACATTCACATCCTTCTCACCTGTTGCGGTTATCGTAAATCCTTCAGTTGCAGCTCCAGGCACAGGCTACAAGGCTCCGGTTGCAGCAGCACTTCTTGCAGTTGTATTCGCTGCAGGTGCAGCTTACTGCTTCCGCAAGAGAGAGGTTATTGAATAATATTTGTAATTGACGCGCGTGGTGCGGTCTTTATGACTGCAAGTGAGAACTCCTGCATGAGTATGTAAGGAGTTCTTTCTATATAAAAATACATGTGTATATGTATAATAAGAAGCCATGTAAATATCTTTGGGGCTTGTATCGTGCGCACGAAAGTATTAAAATTAAAGACAGTAAATTTAAGGTGGAATAATATATGAAAAAATCAGGTAAGAAAAGAATAGAGACCAGATATATAGTAGGAATTGCGGCACTCATCTGTATGCTTGTATGTATAGTGATACTTGCCGCAGGGCAGTATAAGCGTTGGAAGTCGCAGAGAATATATGATAAGCTTGCGCAGGATACTACGGTTGAGGCGGGCACGGAGACCGACGCTGAGAGCGAGGAGAGCACCGAGATGATAGAAGCGTATAAGAAGGAGGCTGCAAGGCTCGCGGTAAAGTACGGGGTAGAGGTCCCGGAGAAAAATATAGATTTTGATAGGCTTCACAAGGAGGTGTCGGAGGATATATATGCGTGGATTTACATTCCGAACATCAATGTGGACTATCCGGTGTTCCAGCATCCTACTGACAATGCGTATTATCTTGAACACAATGTCGATGGAAGCGAGGGGTATCCGGGCTGCATCTACACTGAGAATTACAATTCCAAGGATTTTTCGGATTCTCAGACAGTAATCTACGGACACAACATGCGTGATGGCACGATGTTTTCGGATCTTCACAAGTATGAGGATGAGGAGTTCTTTGACGAGAACAGATATGTGTATATATACACTGAGGATACCGTGCTTGTGTACAAGATATTTGCGGCTTACCAGACCAACAATGCCCACCAGCTTTTAAATTTTGACTTTTCAAAGAAAGAGAATCTTCTTACATACCTTGAGAATGTGAGAAAACTAGTGACGGAGCAGAAAGTTTTTGACGATGATGTCGTGTTCTCGGAGGATGATAAGGTGTTGACGCTGTCAACCTGCGTAATGAAAGAGAGGCAGTTCCATCTGAGATACCTTGTGCAGGCACTCAGATTGCAGTAAAAATGACAAATAATTGTATTAAATTTAGAACATTTATCTTTTTCTCTTGATTTTAGAAAAATATTCTTGTATACAATAAACATAAGGAGTATAATGATATTATCAATGGGCTTTTATGAGAAAGTCGAATTTTTTACCTGAAAGGAGTCATTTTATTATGGCATTTATTGATGAAATTAAGAAAAAAGCAAGAGCAGTGAGAAAGACAATCGTTTTACCTGAGTCTATGGACAGAAGAACTTGGGAAGCTGTTGAGACAATTCTTAAAGAAGATATCGCTGATGTAGTAGTTCTCGGTACACCTGAGGAGGTTGAGGCTAACAGCAAGGGACTTGAGGTTTCGGGCGCTACAGTTATCAATCCTAACACGTCTGATAAGCTTGACGAGTATGTTGACGCTTTAGTTGAGCTCAGAAAGAATAAGGGAATGACTCCTGAGGAGGCACACAGACTTCTCACGACAGATTATATGTTCTACGCTTGTATGATGTTAAAGAGCGGCGCAGCAGACGGTATTGTATCAGGTGCTTGCCACTCAACAGCCAACACATTAAGACCTGCACTTCAGATCGTTAAGACTAAGCCGGGTTCAAAGATTGCTTCCGCATTCTTCGTAATGGACGTTCCTAACTGTGAGTACGGCGAGAACGGCACATTCGTATTCGGTGACTGCGGTCTTAACCAGAATCCTACACCTGAGGAGCTCGCAGTTATCGCTGTTTCCTCAGCAGAGAGCTTCAAGTTCTTAGTAGGCGCAGAGCCTAAGGTTGCAATGCTCAGCCACTCATCAAAGGGCAGCGCTAAGCACGCAGATGTTGACAAGGTAGCAGAGGCTACAAGAATCGCTCATGAGCTCGCTCCTGAACTCAAGCTTGACGGAGAGCTTCAGGCAGATGCAGCCATGGTTCCTTCAGTTGGTGCTTCTAAGGCTCCCGGCAGCGACGTTGCAGGACAGGCTAACGTACTTATCTTCCCTGATCTCGATGCAGGTAATATCGGTTACAAGCTTGTACAGAGACTTGCAAAGGCAGAGGCATACGGTCCTATGCTTCAGGGTATTGCAAAGCCTGTTAACGACCTTTCAAGAGGATGCTCTGCAAGTGATATTGTAGGTGTTGTTGCAATCACAGCAGTACAGGCTCAGATGCAGTAAATACATATTTATTTCGGAGGAATTTATTAATGAAGATTTTAGTTTTAAACTGTGGAAGCTCATCACTCAAGTATCAGTTATTCGATATGGATACACAGGATGTTCTCGCTAAGGGTCTTGTTGAGAGAATCGGTATCGATGGCTCTAAGCTCACACATAAGCCGGCAGGAAAGGACAGTGCAGTGATTGAGCAGCCGATGTCTGACCACAATGTAGCTGTTAAGCTTGTTCTTGATATGCTCGTAGATCCTGTTCACGGCGTGATTTCCGATGTTAAGGAAATCGGTGCTGTAGGACACAGAGTACTTCATGCAGGACAGAAGTACTGCACATCCGTTATTGTCAATGATGATGTCAAGGCTGTTATTCGTGAGTGCTTTGACCTCGGACCTTTACATAACCCTGCTAACCTCATCGGTATTGAGGCAGCAGAGGCAGCTATGCCGGGCACACCTAATGTAGCTGTATGGGATACCGCATTCCATCAGACAATGCCGGAGAAGGCATATATGTATGCTATTCCTCATGAGTATTATGAGAAGTACGGCATCCGTAAGTACGGCTTCCACGGAACAAGCCACGCTTTCGTTTCTAAGAGAGCAATTGAGTTCGGCAACCTTGATCCTGACAACTCCAAGGTTATCGTATGCCACCTCGGCAACGGCGGTTCACTTTCAGCGGTTGTCAACGGCAAGTGCGTAGACACAAGCATGGGTCTCACACCGCTTGAGGGACTTATCATGGGAACAAGAAGCGGTGACATTGATCCTTCTGTTATCCAGTTCATCGCCAACAAGGAGGGCAAGGACATCAATGAGATGATTAATATGCTCAATAAGAAGTCAGGTGTTCTCGGCATGAGCGGCGTATCAAGTGATTTCCGTGATGTTCAGAAGGCAGCAGACGAGGGCAACCACAATGCAGAGGTAGCTCTTGAGGCATTCAAGTACAGAGTAATCAAGTACATCGGTGCTTACACAGCAGCTATGGACGGCGTTGACGCAATCGTGTTCACTGCAGGTGTCGGCGAGAACGATAAGAGAACAAGAAAAGATATCTGCAGCGCACTCACATTCCTTGGTATCAAGATTGATGATGCTGCTAACGATAAGAGAGGCGAGGAGGTAGTTATCTCCACACCTGATTCAAAAGTTAAGGTTATGGTTATACCTACTAACGAGGAGCTCAAGATTGCTCAGGAGACATTAGAGCTCGTAAAGTAATCGGAGCATATTCGAATATATGTAAATAAAAAGTAGTTGACAAATCTATCCACAGTGGATATAATAATCTGCGTGTGATTAAAAGAAGAGGTTTTTATGCTGATTGATTTGTACGGAGTTCTTTCTCACGAAGGGGAAGTTAAGAGACTTGCGACACCGATTGAGGCAGACATGTTCTGTTCAAAGATGGGTGAATATGCGTTTGTAGAGAAACAGGATGTAACTCTTGCCTTTACTAATGTCGGAGGGAAGAAGATAGAGGTTGAATCACATATAGATGTGACACTCAATATTCCTTGTGACAGGTGCTTAACAGATGTTCCTTGGCAGATTAAGGTTGATTCATCCAGAGAACTTAACTTTGGTGAAGAGTCACCTGATGCAGACGAGACATTGGAGGACATGCCGTTTATTGACGGTACGGAGTTCGATGTCGAGAAGTATGTATATAGTGAGATTTTAGAGAATTTTCCAATGAAGGTTCTGTGTAAAACAGACTGCAAGGGAATCTGTAACGTATGCGGCATGAATCTTAATCATGGCTCGTGTGAATGTGACAGACAGGTCTTAGATCCGAGAATGTCCAAGATACGCGATATATTTCAACAGTTTAACCAATAGAACTGCTTTGTAAGGAGGTGTAACAGATGTCAATTTGTCCAAAGAATAAGTCTTCTAAGGCTAGAAGAGATAAGAGAAGAGCGAACTGGAAGATGAGCGCTCCTAACTTAGTAAAGTGCAGCAAGTGCGGTGAGTTAATGATGCCTCACAGAGTTTGCAAGAACTGTGGTTCTTACAATAAGAAGGAAGTTATCTCCGTTGCTGAATAATTTAGCTTGGCAGAGAAATTTATGGGAAGGATACCGAGAGGTGTCCTTCTTTTTTTGTCGCAAAGAATGTCCCTTAATCCTTTGCAAGCATGAAAATATATGCTATTATTTGGTTGACTACATGAAAATGAGGGGGAAGGATATGCGACGAAGAAATATAATCGGAATGCTTTTTATAGCGGGATGCCTCATGGCCAGCGGCTGCGCGAAGGATAATGACAATGGAGATGCCACACGCGAACAGCCGTCTGAGACAGTCGCCGTGGAGACGAATACCGAGATTGAGACAATACAGCAGGGCGGAGTTCACGGGATAGAGAGCAGTCTTAATATAGAAGAAATGAACCGCATCAGGGAGGAATATTCATATATATTCGATGCGCTTGAGCTGCCGGAGAATGCAATCTTTACAAGTATAAAGGCTGCTGAGAGCGATGACGGTGAAATCTGCATCGTGTTCACGGTGGTGGACGATGATGTGGATGGAAAAAATGATGTCAGCAATTACGGGCGTGTGGTAAGATACAGGGATAACGACGGAACTCCAAAGATGTCAGTTGCCGTTCTGCCTTACCGGATGTCAAAAAGCCGTGTTTCTGCTATGTACTACAACAACGGAATATGCGTTATCGGAACAACAAACGGCGCGGGAAAGCTGCTCGGAAAGGTGACGATATACAGGCAGTATCATGACAACCCAGCTTACGATGAGTTCACCATCGACTGCAAAGAATACGGAGTTAGTGAGGATAACCCTGCGTATGCCGATGCCATATATGTTGAGAACGGTGAGACATACTGCGAGGTAGTGACCGCCAACGGTGACAAGGCAACATTTAAGCTGCCGTTTGTAGGGGATATGATGAGAACCGTTGAGGAGTGCGTTGCGGATGCTTTAGGCTGCGGTACCCTGATTCATGATGGCGTGTGGAATGACAATGTTGCAATGTACAGAACGGATTTTGACGGGGATGGAATTGACGAGTATGTGTTAAGCTCGGACGAATACTGCTATGGTATTGTGCGCTCGGACAATTACGAGAATGTCAATATTCTGCTGGTCGACTATCTGAGGTCAGGTGATTATTTTTCGGATGTGTCGGTGTCCGTGCGAGATTCGGATGACGCGAGCTTTAAGTATATGGTATTTACATTGACCGGGGTTAACGGGGAGAGCTATGAGAAGGAGGCGTTCGTGCCTGCAGAGTACGTTGAAAATTATTCGGGAACGTCTCTTGGCTTCAGCTACAAGCCGATATACGATGAGTTTGACGGAACCCTGTCCTTTGTCATTAACATTGAGGCGGCGTATGGCGCAAATGATTCAGGGACAGTGATTGACACGGTGCATACCTTTGCAGATTACACGGAAAAGTATCAGGGCATAACGCTCTCAGGACAGTATGTCCTCGGACCGTTCGACACCAGAACGATGCCGGATGCGGATATGAAGCTTGACGACTGTGAGGTCATGACGGGAACGAGGGATGAGCTCAAGGAATTTATCGGAACGCCAAGGTCAATGGAGACATATCCCGACTGGGAGATGTTTTTGATTAAGATAGATAATCACTGGCGTGTCGGATATTACAAGGACGGCACGGCGGTTATCGTATACTATAATTCAGGCTGTTATGACCACTCAGAGTCCGGCGAGAGCTATGAGGGTAAGGTATGTATCGTTGCTCAGGCGGACAGGGACGGCGGATTTAGGTTCGGCGGATGGCAGCTTGAGAGACTGGGAATAGATATTGTGGACGGAGGAACCATGAGCCTTACAGACATTGACGGAGACGGTGAGGACGAGCTTATGGTCGGAAGCCTGACGGACGATGTAATTGACTCCGTCAGATGGTACAATGAAATAAAGCTAAAAAAATAAAAATGCTTAATAAGGGGTATTGATTTCTGAAAAACAATCTTGTATTATGTATAAAGTGGTTGCCATAGTTGAAAAGAGGAGAATATTTATGCAGGAAAACGTAATAGTAGCTGTAGATGCCATGGGTGGAGATAATGCTCCGGCAGAGATTGTCAAGGGCGTTATTGATGCCGTTTCACAGAATGAGAATATAGTTGTTAAGCTCGTCGGACAGGAGAATGTAATTTCTGAGGAACTTAAGAAATATACATACAGAGACGGAGCGGTTCAGATTGTGAATGCTTCTGAGGTTATAGAGACAGGTGAACCTCCTGTTATGGCTATACGACGCAAGAAGGATTCGTCGATTGTGGTTGCGCTCAATCTTGTAAAGAAGGGCGAGGCTGACGCGTTCGTGTCTGCCGGAAGCTCGGGAGCAATTCTCGTTGGCGGTCAGCTCATTGTGGGCAGAATCAAGGGCGTTGACAGACCTCCTTTTGCACCGCTTATCCCGACTAAGAAGGGTGTATCTCTTCTTGTTGACTGCGGAGCGAATGTGGATGCTAGACCTGCACATCTTCTTCAGTTTGCCAAGATGGGTTCAATTTATATGGAGTATGTTCTTGGCGTCAAGAACCCTAAGGTTGCGATCGTCAATATCGGAGCCGAGGAGGAGAAGGGCAACCAGCTTGTCAAGGAGACATATCCGCTTCTCAAGGAGTGCAAGGAGATTAACTTTGTCGGAAGCGTTGAGGCGAGGGATATTCCTGAGGGTAATGTCGATGTCATTGTCACGGAGGCATTTGTCGGAAACGTAATCCTAAAGCTCTACGAGGGTATGGGAAGTACTTTGATAGGCATGATTAAGGCGGGAATGATGACCAGCCTCAGAAGCAAGATTGGTGCATTGCTTGTCAAGCCGGCACTTAAGAAGACTCTCAAGAAGTTCGACGCGACAGAATATGGCGGAGCACCGATGATTGGCCTTAACGGTCTTGTGGTTAAGACACATGGCAATGCAAAGGCTAAAGAAGTGTGTAATTCCATCCTTCAGTGTGTGACATTTAAGGAACAGGGAATTAACGATAAAATCAAAGAGTCGATTGCAAAAGAGCAGTCGGACGAAGTATTTAGAAATGGAATTTGAAAAGTTACAGTCAATTATCGCAGAGGTTTTGAACATTGATGCCGATGAAGTCACAATGGATAAGACATTCGTTGATGACCTTGGAGCAGATTCTCTTGATGTGTTCCAGATTATCATGGGTATTGAGGAGGAGTTCGATATCGAGATTCCTAACGACGCTGCCGAGAACATTTCAACTGTAGCAGATGCCGTTGAGCAGATTAAGAACGCACTTAACTAAGATTATACATTTTATTTATTATGAAAAAAGCCCATCATAGGTGGGCTCTTTTTCATAATTGGTGTTGTTTATTTTACAGGAGGTGTATGAAGAGAAGTTATGACTGATACACAGTTAGAGAAATTTGAAAAAATTATAGGATACGAGTTCAAGAACAAGCGGCTGCTCGAGAGGGCACTCACGCACAGCTCGTATTGTAATGAGATTAAGCGCTTGAAAAATCAGAGCAATGAGCGCTTGGAATTTTTAGGAGATGCGGTTCTGGAAGTAACCGTGAGCGACTATCTTTTTGAAAAATATCCTGAAAAAACAGAAGGAGAACTTACCAAGCTGCGTGCGAGCATAGTCTGCGAGCCGACGCTTGCATTATGCAGTCGTGAGATTAAGCTTGGAGAGTGGATTCTTCTCAGCAAGGGTGAAGAACACACAGGCGGAAGAAACAGGGATTCTATCACATCGGATGCGATGGAGGCTGTTATCGGTGCGATATACCGCGACGGCGGCTTTGAGCCTGCACAGAACTATATCAGACGTTTCATACTTGAAGATATAGATAATAAGAAGTTGTTTTATGACAGTAAGACAATTTTACAGGAGCTTCTTCAAAAGGATAGTGGCGTTGAGCCTGAATATGAGATTACGGGCGAGAGCGGCCCTGACCATGACAAGCATTTCACGGCGGTTGTCAAGTGCGAGGGAACGGTGATCGGTGAGGGCGAAGGTCATACCAAGAAGGCTGCACAGCAGTCGGCGGCTTATAATGCCATTTTAAAGATGAGAAATAGATAGAATGTAGAACAGGAACAGACTTATGTATTTGAAATCCATAGAGGTACAGGGCTTTAAGTCCTTTGCCAACAGATTAGTATTTGAGTTTCATAATGGTATCACAGGTATTGTAGGGCCTAACGGAAGCGGTAAGAGCAATATCGGTGATGCGGTAAGATGGGTGCTCGGTGAGCAGAGCGCCAAGCAGCTTCGAGGCGGCAAGATGGAGGATGTTATTTTTGCCGGAACGGAGCTCCGCAAGCCTGTAAGTTATGCGTCAGTGGCAATCACAATTGATAATTCCGACCATGCTCTTCCTGTTGATTTTGACCAGGTTACAATCACAAGAAAAGTGTTCCGTTCCGGTGAGAGCGAGTATCTCATGAACGGTTCGGCGTGCCGTCTCAGGGATATAAATGAGCTTTTCTACGATACGGGTATCGGAAAAGAAGGATACTCTATTATCGGACAGGGACAGATTGACAGAATCCTCAGCGGTAAGCCTGAGGAGAGAAGAGAGCTCTTTGACGAGGCTGCAGGAATCGTCAAATTTAAGAGACGTAAGGCGGCGGCACAGAAGAAGCTCGACGACGAGAGCCAGAATCTTGTGCGTGTCAATGATATTCTTGCTGAGCTTGAAAAACAGGTAGGTCCTCTCGAGCATCAGGCTGAGAAGGCGAAAGAATACCTCAAGTTGAAGGAAGAATTAAAGAAGAACGAGGTAAATCTTTTTCTTATTGAGTCTGATGAATTCAAGGAAGAACTTGCCAAGGTTAATGAGACCTTCTCAATAGCCGATACGGAACTTAAGACAGCACAGGCAGAATTCGAGAAGTCCGGAGCTGAATACGAAGTGAATGAGGAGAGACTCTCAAGCCTCAACCGCACGATTGAGGAGAACAGCAACATTGCCAATCAGGCGGAGATTGACAAGAACAGGCTGTCAAGTCAGATAGAGCTTTTGAACGAACAGATAAAGTCGGTTCTCGCAAGCGATGAACAGCTCAATAAACGTCTTGATTCAATCAAAGAGCGTCTCTTAGATTCCGATGAGGAGAAAAAGAGACTTATTACTGACAGATTTAAGCTTACCGACCGTCTTGACGAGATGAAGGCGGACTGCGAAGAAGCGGATAATATTGTTAAGAGTCTGACGGAGAGCATCGCAGAGCTCGAGGAAAATGTCGAGAATGGCAAGGATGATGTCATCGACAACCTCAATGAGCGCGGTCAGATTAAGGCTAAACTTCAGAGAAACGTCACACTCTTAGAGCAGGTGAACATCCGTAAATCGGAGCTTACCAGAAAGCTCATCAACTGCAAGAGCGAGGAGGATACTCAGAAGCAGAGCCTCGACGCCTTAAAACAGGAGTTGTCGGATGTGAGGGCGGATATTGCCACAATCAATGAGAAGATTTCCGACAGGGAGAAGAATCAGTTACTCATAAGAGATACGATTAATAAGTACAACGTAGATATTAATAACCTTAACAGGCTTGTCATGGGCGAGAGCTCAAGGCTTGAATCATTGCGAAACATCACCGAGCGCTATGACGGCTACGGCAACAGCATAAGAAAGGTGATGGAACAGAAGGAAAGAAACAGGGGAATCATAGGCGTTGTTGCGGATATAATTAAGACGAAGAAGCAGTACGAGACAGCCATTGAGACGGCACTAGGCGGCACAATCCAGAATATCGTCACGGACAACGAGGAGACGGCGAAGGGACTTATCGCATTCCTCAAGCAGAACAAATTCGGAC